>JBCKLP010000007.1:0-35607 GCA_038903735.1 Burkholderiales bacterium
GCGGCGCCATCAGCAAGGAAGCCTACCCCGACCTGAATCAGTTATGGATAGACGTCGGCCGCGCCTACGCCGAGGAAATCCGGCTACTGCACGCCGCCGGCTGCAATTACCTGCAAATCGACGACACCAGCCATGCGTTTCTCTGTGACGCGAAATTCCGCGCCTCCTGCGCTGCGCGTGGCGATGACCCCGATACCCTGCCGGCCATGCTGGCCGATGCCTTGAACCTGGCCATCGCCGATCGTCCGGCGGGGATGAGCATTGCCATGCACACCTGCCGCGGCAACTGGAAAAGCACCTGGATGGCCGAAGGCGGTTACGAGCCGGTGGCTGAGGTAGTATTCAACCGCACCAAAGTTGATGCCTATTTTCTGGAATACGATACCGAGCGCGCTGGTGGCTTCGAGCCGCTGCGCTTCCTGCCCAAGGGCAAGAAAGTGGTCATGGGCCTGGTCTCCACCAAAACGCCGGTGCTGGAGAAAAAAGACGACTTGAAGCGCCGTATCGATGAGGCCGCCAAGTTTGTGCCCCTGGAAAATCTCTGCATCAGCGGCCAGTGCGGCTTCGCCAGCAGCGTGCACGGCAACTCGCTGACCGAAGATGAACAATGGCGCAAACTCGCCCTCATCGTCGAAGTCGCCCAAGAAGTCTGGGGGTGACTTAAATGGACTTAAATGGGGTCAGTGTAAGATTATTCTTGGCCTGCACTACTACTTTGAGCCGTCATTAATAATCTTACACTGACCCCATTTAATTAACTACGCGGCGCCGCGGACGACACGCTGGACTGATTTGCGGGCGCTTTCGCCTGGCGCGAGGATGGGTGTGGGGATGGGTGTTTTGGTGAACTGCGGGGTGCCGCGCTCGTCGCGGATGTCGATCCATTGCAGCCAGTGGGCATCGTCGCGGGTGTCGAAGTCTTCGCGAAAATGGCTCATGCGCGACTCGGTGCGCAGTTGCGAGGCGCGCAGGATGAGATCGGCGGCCAGCAGCATGGCCTCGGTTTCCTTCATGCGCACCAGTTCGTGGGTGTGAGGAGCGGAACAGGTAAGGAATTCGGCCTTGATTTCCTCCAACCTTGCCTGCGCCTTGGCGAGGCGCTCGGCACTTTTCCAGACTGACACATCGTAGGCAAACATCAGTTGCTGCAGGCTGCGCAGTGTCTGGTCGCTTTGCGCTTCGGCGCGCTCGTCACGCTCGCGGTAAGTCTCCGCGTGCAGCGCATGCACTTCGGCGGCATCCAGCCGGGGCGCCGCCCTCGTTTGCAGATCCTCGATGGCGCTCCTGCCGGCGATCCAGCCGGTACCGATGCACATGCCGATATGAAATCCGGCGAAGTGGTTGCAGGCACCGGCCTGCGCGAGGCCGGCAACCAGCAGGCCGGGCACGTCCGAGCGGCAATCGGCACCCGTGGCCACGCCCCCTTTGGTCATCTGGTTGAGGGCGTAGTAGGGCGCTGAGCCGAACATGTCGGTGCGCGTTTCCTTGCCGAGCTTGCGGTAGAAATACTCCATCCATTTCACCTTGCTCTGGATGAAATACTCGCGCTTGTCTTCTGGGACACCGGACATATCGAGATACAGTGGGTCATTGCCCTTTTGCCGCTCGATGGCCATGGCGCGGGCGATGCGCGGCACATCCGACTCATCACCCCATTGCGGTTCGTACTCCGTCATGAAGCGCGCGCCCTTGGAATTCCTGAAGCGCGCGCCTTCCTGGATGGCGAAGGCAATGCCCTCGAAATAAAAGCGCGGCGTGCTCGGCCGGGTGTAGGAGAACTCCATGTTGCGAAGCCGGGCGCCCGCCTTGTACGCGAGCAGGGTTCCTGTGCCCGTCAGATCGCGCACGAATCCGGAGCGGAAGGTGATGGCGTTGGTGCAGACGATGGTGCTGCGCGCCTTGATGGCATGAAACTCGCCGCTGCGGCTGTTTACCCCGACGGCGCCGATCACGCCATCGCCATGGGCGCCGCGCATGAGGCCGGTGATGAATATGCGGTCAAGTACCTGCACGCCGGCGGTTTCGAGGCCCAGGCGCAGCCGCCAGGAAAATTCCAACCCGCCGCCCTCCGGGTAGAGCACCCGCGTGGCATCCAGCCCGCGCGTGGGCCGGCGCACATACTGCCCCTTGTCGTCGCGGGAGAACTTCATCTCCAGCGCTTCCATGTCTTGCAGCCGATCCCAGGAGCCCGCCAGCACCTCGCGCACCAATGCCTGGTCACAAACCATGTCATTGCCGGCGATGATTTCGCGGGTGATGAGATCGAGATCGTCCTCGGGCGTCACCACCACGGTCCAGGCATTGGAGAACGCAGTGTGTCCGCAGCGCCCGGCCTGCCAGGCATCGAGCAGGGTCACGCGCGTGCCGGGCGGCCCGTTGCGTTTCGCAGAAAGCGCGGCGAACAGGCCGCCGGCGCCCGCGCCTATCACCAGCACGTCGGTATCGATGAGATTGCCGTTGAAGGTCTGCATGGCTACCAGGCCCTCGGGCGGTTCTTCACCACCGGATGCACATCAATGATTTTTTCCGGGCAGAAGATTTCACAATTGAAACAGGTAATGCAGTGCTCGCGGAATTTGATCACCGGCAGCAGCTTCACTTCCTTGAGGCCGGGCACTTCGCTTTCCACCGCCATTTCGCTCATGTGAATGACGTCTGCCGGACAGACGATGTCGCAGATGCCGCAGCCGGTGCAGCGCGGCAGATCGATGGTTTCTATCATTATTCGAATCCTTCCGGCAGTCCGAGGCCCATGCGGATCTTCAGGCCCTTGATCACTTCCTTGGTGGTGCCCGCCAGTGGCAGGCTCATGCGCACCCTATCGGCTTCGCGCAAGAGGATGTTCATGTCCTTCTCCGCCCAGGGCATGCCGCTGTCCTCGGCACGCCAGTCCATGGCCCAGTTCTGCGCGCTGGAGTGATGCAGGGCGGCGCGCATTTTCTCCGGGTCCACGCCCAGCGCCTGCCCGAGGCGCAGGCCCTCGTCATTGGCCGAGGTGCAGGCCCAGAGGATCAGGTTGTTGACCATCTTGCCCACCTGACCCGCGCCCGCGGGGCCGAGATGAAAAATGTCCGAGGCGAAGGCCGAGAAAGCAGGGCGGCAGGCTTCGAAGGTTGCCTCGTCGCCGGCGCCGAGTATCAGCAGTTTGCCGCTGAGCGCGGCCTGCTCGCCACGTGTGAGGGGGATGTCGAGCAGCGTCACCTTTTGTTCTGCAAGGCGCGCGGCCAGCCCCCTGGTGTATTGCGGCGCGGCCGTCGAGCCCAGCGCGACGATCAGGCCGGGTTTCGCGCCTTCGATAATGCCGTCCCTGCCGTACACCACGGTCTCCACCTGGTTGTCGAATCCAACGACTACGATGGCCAGATCGCAGGCTGCCGCCACTTCGCGCGCGCTGGCGAGAACGCGCACGCCGTCGGCTTTTGCCTTGTTGGCGGCCGCCGGCACTGGGTCAAACCCAAGCACGGCGTAACCCTTCGCGACCAGATGCTTTGCCATCGGGCCGCCCATTTTCCCCAAGCCGAGAATTCCTACTGTCTTGATGGTTTTCATTTTGACTCATGCCTCCTTGCTCGGAAATATACAGTAGCGGTGGGCCGTGATTCACGCCGCTTGTCCGCCGATGCCCGTGTTTGCCAGGGCGCCGGCATGCGCGCCTCCGCGAAACCTGTTATGAACATACCTTGGATCATAGTGGAGTCAGGACATGAAATTCGGCATCAATTTTTTTCCGGCATTTCGCGAAAGCGACATGAGCACTCCGGATTTCTACGAGCAGAGCCTGCGCCTGTCAGAGCGCGCCGACGCGCTGGGCTATGAATCGGTCAAGACTGTCGAGCACTCCTTCTTCGACTACGGCGGGCGTTCCCCCAACCCCAGCGTGTTTCTGGCTGCCGTGGCAGCGCGCACCCGGCGCATACGCATTATCACTGGCGCGGTGATTCCCGCTTTTCATCATCCGGCGCATCTGGGCGGCGATCTGGCAATGCTGGACAACTTGAGCCGTGGCAGGCTGGACGCGGGATTCGGGCGCGCCTTCCTGCCCAAGGAGTTCGAGGTCTATGGCGTCAGCATGGAGGAGAGCCGCTCGCGGCTGGAGGAGTCGGTGGGCGTGATCCGCCGCCTGTGGACCGAGGAGAGCGTCACCCACCAGGGAAAGCACTGGCAGTTCACGGATGTGCGCCTGATGCCGCGCGTGGTGCAGAAACCCCATCCGCCGATCTGGATAGCGGCGATTGCCAGCGAGGAGTCCTTCGTCTACGCCGCGCGCAATGGCTTCAACATCATGATCGTTCCCTATGCCGGCAAGCCCGGCGTCCTCGCTGAACTGGTGCAAACCTACCGGCGCGTGTGGCGCGAATCGGGCCACACGCCGGGTGCGGAAAAGGTGCAGGTGTCAATGTTCTGCTGCGTGGCTGAATCGCGCACTGATGCGCGCACCACCTTTAACCGCATCATGAGCCGTTATATCGAGACTTTTGCCGAAGCGGTATTGGCCTGGGAAAACAAGTCCTCATCGAATTACGCAGGCTACGAAAAAATGGTCGCGGGGATTGTTTCAACCAAACCGGATGACGTGATCGAAAAGGGCGGCGCCTACGTCGGCACGCCCGATGAGGTGATCGAACAGGTGCGCGCCAGCATGGGCCGCTTCGGCGCGGTCGAGCCCTCCATGCACATCAACATGGGTGGCGCCACTGATGCGGAGGCAATGTGCACCCTGGAATTATTTGGCACGCAGGTGATGCCCGTATTCCCCGATTGACGGATAGGCAATTCAATCTGTAAGCTCGCGCCCAGGTGAGCCTTGATGGCGGGCAATAGCCCGTGTCGCAAGCCCCGCCGCACGCACGCACGCACGTACGGGGGGGGGGGCGGAAGTCGGAAGGCTGATTCCGGCACGAATCGGGCGCGGATAAGTCAGGTGATGTGTCAGGTGATGGCAAAGCCTGCGCCCGTTGAGCTAAAATTGATCGCTTTCCAGTCCGGGTTAATAAAATCAAAATTCTTGAATACGTCGGCCTCGATACCTCCCGTGTCAAAGCCCAATACAAAAAGGTCCGCGAGGCCATCGAGCGCGACGATTTCCGTCAGGCGGATGTCAAAAAGCTCGTCAACCTTGCCCACGGCAAGTTCTATCGCGCCAAGCTCGATGCCGCCAACCGTCTGCTCTTCGCGCTGGTGCGCCATGGCGACACCGCCTATGCGCTGATGCTGGAGGTAATCGAGCAGCACGCCTACGACAAGTCGCGCTTCCTGCGCGGCGCGCCTGTCGACGAGGATAAAATCCTGGACATCGACGCCGCGGCCGCGGCATCGGAAGCCGAGCCGGTGCGCTACATCCACCCCGGGCGGCGCGAGATTCACCTGCTCGACAAGGTGATCTCCTTCGACGATGCCCAGGAGGCTGTCTACCGCCTGCCGCCGCCGCTGATCGTGGTCGGCAGCGCCGGCAGCGGCAAGACCGCGCTGACGCTGGAAAAACTCAAGCACGCCGAGGGCGAGGTGCTGTACGTCACCCAATCGGCCTACCTCGCGCAGAGCGCGCGCGACCTGTACTACGGCCACGGCTTCGAGCACGCCGGGCAGGAGGCGCATTTTCTTTCCTACCGCGAATTCGTCGAAAGCCTGCGGGTGCCCGGCGGCCGCGAGGCCACGTGGCGCGATTTCTCCGCGTGGTTCGCGCGCCAGCAGCAGGCCTTCAAGGGGATAGACGCGCACCAGGCTTTCGAGGAGATTCGCGGTGTCATCACCGCCGATGCCGCCGGTCCGCTCGATCGCGCGCAGTACCTGGCGCTGGGCGTGCGCCAGTCGATCTTCGTCGCGGCGGAACGCGAACGGCTCTACGAGCTGTACGAGAGATATCGGGCGTGGCTGGCCGAGGCAAAACTGTACGACCTCAACCTCATCGCCCACCAATGGCTGCCGTTGGCCGCGCCGCGCTACACCTTCATCGTCATCGACGAAGTGCAGGATCTCACCAACGCGCAACTGGCGCTGGTGTTCGCGACGCTCTCCAAGCCCGGCCATTTCCTGCTGTGCGGCGATTCCAACCAGATCGTGCATCCGAACTTCTTCTCCTGGAGCAAGGTGAAGACCTTGTTCTGGCGTGATGAGACCCTTGCGCAGAAGCAGGAACTGCGCGTGCTGCGCGCCAACTTCCGCAACGGCCGCGAAGCCACACGCGTGTCGAACACCCTGCTCAGGATCAAGCACAGCCGTTTCGGTTCCATCGACCGCGAGAGCAACTTCCTGGTCGATGCCGTCAGCGGCGAGGCCGGATCGGTCACGCTGCTCGCGGACAAGGACAGCGTCAAGAAGGAACTGAACCAGAAGACGCGCCAATCGACGCAATTCGCGGTCCTGGTGATGCGCGACGAGGACAAGCCGGAAGCCCGCGCGCATTTTCAGACGCCGCTCATCTTCTCCATCCACGAGGCCAAGGGACTGGAATACGAGAACGTTATTCTGTATCGCTTCGTCTCGGGCAACCGCGCGCGCTTCGCCGAGATCGTCGAGGGCGTCGTGGCGGCCGATCTCGAAACCCGGGACCTCGACTACAGCAGGGCGAAAGACAAGACCGACAAGTCCCTGGAGATCTACAAGTTCTACGTCAACGCCCTGTACGTGGCGCTGACCCGTGCCATCCGCAATCTCTACCTGATCGAATCCGACAGCGGCCATCCGCTGCTCGCACTGCTCGGGATCGAGCAGGGTACCGAACAAGTCAAGGTCGAGGCCAAGGCATCGAGCCTCGATGCGTGGCAGATGGAGGCGCGCAAGCTCGAACTGCAGGGCAAGCAGGAGCAGGCCGACGCCATCCGCCAAGGCATACTCAGGCAAACGCCGGTGCCCTGGCCGGTGTTCGACGCAGCGCGGCTGCGCGCGACGCTGACGAAGGTGTTCCGCGAACAGGCGCCCGGCGGCAAGCCGCGCCAGCAGCTCTATGACTATGCCGCCTGCTACGACGAACCGGTGCTCGCCGGCTGGCTCGCGAGCGAAGGGCGTTACGAGGCCGCGCGCGGCTACGCGCAACAGCGCGCCGTGCTCGCGCGGAAACACTATCTCCCCTATTTCCAGCCGCGCTTCAAGGACATCCTGCGCGAATGCGAGCGCCACGGCATCGACCATCGCACGCCGATGAACCAGACGCCGCTGATGGCGGCCGCGGCGGCCGGCAACGTGGAACTGGTCGAAGCGCTGCTTGAGCGCGGCGCCAACCCCGAGCTTGCCGACCACCTCGGCCGCAACGCGCTGCACTGGGCGATGCTGGAGGCCTTTCGCGACGCAAAGTTCGCCAAAGGGCCGTTCGCGGCGCTGTACGAATTGATCGCACCTGCCGCGATCGACGTCATGAGCGGTGAGCGGCTGGTGCGCATCGACCGCCACTTGTCGGAGTACCTGCTGTTTCAAACCTTGTGGGCGTTGTTCAAGTCGCGCTTTGCCGTGCATGGGTGGCGCGAGCGCGGCGGCTTCGAGACCGCGGCGATTCTCCAGGCCTGGCAACACCTCCCGCCCAAGGTGCTGCGTCCCGAGCGCAACAAGCGCCAGCACCTGTCGAACCTCTTGTCGCGCAACGAAGTGGCGCGCGACTACGCCTACAACCGCCGCCTGTTCGTGCGCCTGCAAACAGGCTGTTACCAGTTCAACCCCGCGCTGGCGCTGCGCCGCCGCGATGCCGCCGGAGAGTCGTGGCTGCCGCTATGGGATGCGCTCAACCTGCGCTTCGTCGCCGAATCCGCCAACCCGCTTCACTGGGAGCACATCAACGCGCTGCTGGCCAGGGCACAGCAGCCCCCTGTGCCCACGCCGATCGCGGGCGAGGCGGCGGGGCGGGAAATGGCGACCGAACGCGAGGAGACCGAATCCTGGATCCGCGAATTCCAGGCCAAACGTGAACTCGAGTACAGACGCAGGCAAATGGGGGCGGCACCTGTCGCTGCTGCGCCTGTCGCTGTTGTACCTGCCGCCGCTGCGCCTGTCGCCGTTACACCTGTCGCCGTTGTACCTGTCGCCGCGGCACAGCCGAGCTGGGGCACGAAAGAAGCGCGGCACGGTGAAGAGGAGCGCATCCGCCGGGAGATCGCCGCGAAGGAAGCAGCGCGCACCGAAGCTGCTGAAAACATCGGTGGCACTGAGAAAACCGACGACGCTGCCTGACGCGCTAATTGCGCGGCACCTTGTAGCGGCGGATCACCTGCCCGATCTTTTCGCGCTCGGCGCGCATGAATGCGGCAAACTCCTCGGGCGTTCGCACGAGCCATTCGATGAACACATTCGATGAACACATTCGATGAACACATTCGATGAACTGGCTGCGAGGTATTCGACAAAGCGCGGCTCTCGAATCAGCCGGACCCATTCACCATTCATTCGTCGCACTACCGCATCCGAGATGCCCGCCGGCCCGCCCAGCCCAACCCAGGCACGCAACGGTTGCGCCCCCAGACCCGCCCCCTCGATGGTCGGCACTTCGGGCAACACCGCGCGGCGCATCAAAACCCCAGAATTACGCGGATTTCAATCCCCGTTGACACACGATGCCCGGCTGCGCTCACTGCGCGCGCTGATACGGCCGCGAGAGCGTCATCCGCACGTTGAGACCGAGGCGCATCGCCAGTTCCACCAGCGCATCCAGGCTGAACTGCTCCGCCCGGCCTTTTTTCAGCGCGTGCAGGCGCGCGCGGGTGATGCCGAGCGCCGCTGCTATCTCGGCCTGCGTCATCTCGCCTGCCGGCAGGCGAGCAACGACAGCCTTCAGGGCTGCGCGGCGCAGGCCGAGGCGGGTGGAGGAGCTTAGAACGAGCAAACTCATGGCACGTTCCGATGCTTGCTAATGCTCAGTATTGTATCAGTAAAGATACGCATTTATGCATCTAGAATACGCCATTCCTAGTCTTTTTTAACATAAAGTTTTACTTTTATGGGGAGTGTCTGTCTTCGCATTCGCACGCCGCAGCGGCTTACAACTCGTGGACTGCAAGAAGTTTATCGTCAAGAACCGAACGCGCAACATCGATCAGATGACGATGATGCGTGAAGAGCATTACCTGACCTTGTTCGGCAAACTTCGCCAGGGCGCGCAGGATGTTCGCCGCGCGCTCGTCGTCCGAGGTGATGAGCACGTCATCCAGAATGAGCGGCATGCGGGAATGCGAATCGCGCCGCAGATCCAGAGCTGCGAGCCTGAGGGCAAGATACAGTTGATCAGCCGTACCGTCGCTCATGGCATCAATCTCCTTTTTTACCCCATTCGCCTCCATGGCACGCAGCACCGGCTTTTCCCCTTCCTCGTCGGCCTCCAACCGCGTATAGCGCCCCCCGGTCATGAGGCTGAAGTAATCCGAGGCAGCAGCAACCATAGGCGCCTGCGCGCGTTCGCGGAACCGCTTCAGGCTTTCGGTGAGCAGCGCATGCGCCAGACGCAGGCGCGCCCAGGGACGGATCGCCGACCGATATCGCGCCGCTGCGGATTCCATTGCCTCCCGTGCGGCTGCGGCGCGATCCGAGGCGTCGATTGCCGCGAGCGCGCTCCGCGCCTGCTCTTCGGCCAGGCGCGCCGCAATCTGTTCCCCTTCGCGCCTTGCAATCTCTGACCGGCAGTGTTCGCGCTCGCCCTCCAAGGTGACGACATCCCGGCCGGCGAGATTCTCGCGAAGCTCGGCTTCCGGCCGGTTCGAAGCCTGGGCCAGTTGCTGGCGCAGCGAAGCAAGACTGGCCTGCGCCAGCCGCTTGCGCGCCGCCAGGTCTTCACACTCGGGAAGCTGGTCGGCGGAGCCAACTCCCGCAACCCCGCAAAGCCGGTCAAGCGTATTGGCGTGAGTTCCAAGCTCCGCGTCGGCAGCCTGCTTCACCGCCTTGGCTCGGGACTGATCGCGCATCAAAGCGACCCGCTGCTGTTCCTGTTCCCGTGATTGCGCGAGTCGCCTGCGCATGCGATCGGCAAAATCGTCGGCGAGAGCCGGGGCCGTTTCGCCCAGCATTGTCGCGAGCCCCGCAGCCTGGTTCGAGAGGTCGTCCACGACCGCCTGGTGCCGCGCCTTCATCTGCCGCGCACCGGCCAGGTCCGCGGACTGGCGCAGCAGCGTGTCCAGTTCGTTGAGGCGCGCTTTGACCGTGTCTGGCGTGGAATCGACCGGCAGAAACAACCGTGCGTGTTGTGTCGCAAGCACTGCGCGATGGCCATTCAATGCGGATTCAGTATCGGCGATCGGCTTGTCGAGCTTCGCCAGATCGGCCCGCTGCGAATGGGCTAATTTGATACGGGCCGCCTGTTCGGCTTCCGCCTTGGCGACGCCTTTTTCCCAGGCCTCCGCCTGCTCGATCAGCGACGACAATTCATCAGCGCCGGTCCCTGTTGCTGGTTGTCCGGCCGACTGAAGTGCCCAGATGATCGCCGCGGCCGATGCGGCTGCTTCGCTGTCCACTCGCTGCCGGTCTTCCCGCAAGTTCGTCAATCGATCATCGATATCGAGCGCCTCCTGGCGGCAGCGCTGCCACTCACGCAGCGCTGCAGGATCATGCTTCGGGAGCCGGAATGCCGCGAGCCGCTGCAACCACGCTGCGCGAAACTCATTTTCTTGCTGTGTGAGTTGCGTGAGTTCGCCTTCGATCTCGCGCTGGCGCGCCTCCATGTCGGCGATGCGCCCCGAGCACTCCTCGAAAACCGCCGCACGCTTTGCATCGGCGCGCAGAAGATCCGACTGCCGGTCGGCTTCAGCCTGCGCGACCTCGAACGCTTCCGGAAGGGAACGACTCGCATCGAAGACTTGACCCAGCGGCCCCGGCTCGTCGCTACGTTCGACGTAGGCTCGCCGTACCAAAGTCCAACCCTCATCGCGCCGGGCGCGTGCTTGACGAAGCGTTTCGGCGGTGACGACTTCGCCCTCCGCGCCGAGCTGCTTTTGCCGCAATCGCTGCTCCGGCAAATCGTTCTGGATCCGCTGGTCCTCGTCATTTGCCCTGCTCTCGGCTTCGGCAAATTTTTTCAATGCCTCCTCGGCAGCGACGATCTCGGCTTCAAGAACCGGCTGCGCGGTCCGGAGCATGGCGCTCGACTCCGCCCCAAGGTCCGCTAGCGACCGGCTCAATTGCGCTTCGAACTCGCGAATCTGCCGGTCCAAATCCTTGGTCTGTCGCCCCACATCGCCGAGCGTCCGTGCCTTGCGAAGCGCCATGACTACGGCTTGCCGGGTTGCAGCATCCGGCAATGCAGCCACCTGCCCGTCTTCAGATTCGAGCGAGTCTTTCAACTCGCGTTGCCGGTCCTGGTGACCCTTGCGCCGCTCGGCAAGCCGATTGATCTGCTGGAGGTGGTCATTCAAGGCGGCGGTATCGGCGGCGGAAGGCGCTGCTGAAAGTACGTCCTGCATCGCCCGTCCCGGCGCAATACGCGCCGACGCCGCATCCATTTCTCCCGTGAGTCGATCAATGACCGCCTGCTGTTGCCCGGCCTCGATGCGGCTCCGCGCAGCGCCTTCGATACCCGCAGCCAGGCGCTCTATCGCGTCTGCGTGCTCAAGCATGGGTGGCTCGATGGAAAGCTGACCCAAATCCTCTGAGCAACGGGCAATCTCCTTTTCCGCGGCATCCAGATTGTCCCGGGCGCGAGCTGCGGCTTGTTCTGCCGCGAGCCGTTCCTCGCGTGCGTTCTCGGGCAAATCGGGTACGTCCGCCAGGGCAATCAGTTCGCCATGCACACGGTCGTGCTCACGAAGCATCGGCTCGACGGTTCGCAGCTCGGTCAGCTCATTGGCGCGCCGGCGCAGCGACACCAGTGCTTTCTCGATATCGTTCAGTTCGGTGTTCGCCTTCTCATGCGCGCGATACAAGACCTGCCATTCCGCCGGTTTGGTCTGGGCTTCGCGCAGAACTTTCCTTTGTTCGTCGAGCTGCCGCCGCGCATCGTTGATGGTCGCATTCTGAGCACGGCCGTGCGGGTTAAACAGCCGCTTCGCATCCGCATCCAATTCCGCCAGGATCGCCGCAACGCCGCGGGTGCCGGCGCTCGCCTCGAATAGCGCCGCGCCCAGTTCCCCCTCGCCTTCGAGCAACAATCGTCCGCCTTCGCGCAGGCGGGCATGATTCAGCCCGAACATGGCCTCGAAATCGGCGCGCTCAAGCCCTGCAATCAACTCGTCGGCCTGCGCCGCGGATACAGGCAATTCCGCAATCGCTTCACCGGTATTGATGTCGCATCGCGACAGGGTCGAACCACGCCCCTTGCGGCGTACCAGGCCGACACACTCGCCGCTTGCATCAATAAATACGCCGCCGATGCGCATCTGGTTCGGTTGGTGCAGGAAGCTATCTTCACTGTTTTGCGGAATGCCAAAGCGCAGATCCGTCATGGCACGCAGAGCGGAGGACTTGCCGGCCTCGTTCGGGCCGTAGATCAGGTGCAGGTTGGCGCCGCTTGACTCGAAATCAAGCACCGACTCCGTAAACGGACCGTATGCCTTCAGCAGCAGCCGGGCGATGATCATGGCGCGCCGTCAGCGGACAGGCGCGCAAGCGCCGTGGCTTCGGCATCCCATAGCAGCGCGCGCAGATCCGCAACCCTGTCCAGGCGCGGCACATCGCCCGCGGTCACCTCCTCGGGCATGGCAGTGAGCAGAGCACCGAGTTCCGCCCGCGCACGGGAGAGTAGCTCGGTGTCGTCTCGCGCAATCGAATCCACCAGTCGGATAAGTTCGCCAACGGCGTCCTGCCTTTGCGCCGCCTGGGCCCGATCGAACGGCGCAGCCAACTCAAGCCGCACCTGCTCCACCCAAATCTCCGCCTCGCTCACGTCCTGCGCAGCCGCCTGCACCGCGGCGGCAAGCGTGCCGGGCTGCCTCGCCTCAATCCGATGCAACGGCGTCGATCCGCTCAAGGTCACACGCATCGCATGCAGCCGGTCCGTCGCACCGATCAGCAGCGGGCCGGCCGCATGGCGAAAGCGCTCACTGACCGCCTCCAGACTATCGACCCCCTCCAGGGACACCAATACCTGGCTCCAGCGCACCACATCGAGCGGAACGAATTCAGCCGCTATCCTTCCGGCCTCGACCGTCACCAGCTCGCATCCCTTGGCGCCAGTCTCGTTCGCGTTGCGGCCCTGCAGGTTGCCGGGGAAAACAATGCGCGGACTTTCCGCGATCACCTCGCGCGCGTGGACATGCCCCAGCGCCCAATAGTCATAGCCCTTGGCGACCAGCGTTGCAACATCGGTCGGCGCGTAGGTATCGTGCCCGACACGGCCCGTCAAACTCGTGTGCAGCACGCCAATGTTGAAAAATCCCGGAACCAGCGCTGGATAAGCAGGGACCAGATCCTCGTCCACCGCGCGCTCCGGGAAACTGCGCCCGTGAATCGCCACCGAAAGCTCGTCGATGCGATGGGTCTGCGCGGTGCGACTGGAAAATACCGTGACGTTCGGCGGCAGAATCAGTTGCCGGCTGATCACCCCCTGCGCATCGTGGTTGCCCTGCACGATAAACACGCGGATGCCCGCCCGGTCCAGCCGCACCATCTGCTCGCGGAAGAAAAGCCCGGTGTGGAAGTCCTGCCAGTCGCGGTCGTAGATGTCGCCGGCGAGAAGAACGAATTCAACCCGCTCGGCGAGCGCCTTGTCAATCAGCCGTTCGAGCGCGCCGCGCGTGGCGGTGCGCAGGCGCGCGACCGGCGCGCCGTCGTAGCGGTCGAGGCCGCGCAGGGGGCTGTCGATGTGGAGGTCGGAGGCGTGGAGGAAGCGCAATCAGTCTCTCGATCGGCATCATTCAGATCGGTAATGCTCGCTCGGTGACAGATGCCCGCCACACTTCAGTTGTTCCAATGCCGTGCCCACCGTGCTAGTAATAACGCGATCTGCGGTCCGAGAATAGTCATAGGTCAATTGTGTCATAGGTCAATTGTGTCATAGGTCAATTGGCCCCAGCCCCACTGAGAGCCAGAAGCGTGTTCAAGATTGCCTTCAATTCTGCGCAGGCTTCGGCTGCAACAGCCAAATCGCTGTCCCGAAGAATTCTTGCCGCATCCCGAGGCTTCACATAAGCCTTCCCCTTACTGCCAGTAAGAAACACTTCCTGCAGTCGATGGGCAGGCGGTTTATCGTGATTCACCTGTTCCGGGTGGACCCCGGGGGCCGCCCGCGTGCTCCCAGCGAGCGCCTGAATCTCGCTCCAGTACGGCAACAACCACGCCTCGAAATCATATAGTGCTACGTGGGGATAAAAGCGCGGTTCTTCTCCGACCCATCCACGCATCTTGTCCTTCGCATCCTGTGCATCTTCGAACTCACGAGTTCCCGTATAGACATCAGTCAATGCGATCACAGCATCCGCCGCGTTCTTACCGGAAAGCAAATTTGCCACTATCCGCCGCAGCTTGTCGCCGGTCGGCACCCGGCCGTCGCATGGCACGATATCCAGCCTGGGCATCGTTCCTTGAGGCAGGCGTGCATTCAGGAATTCCCGCACCTTGGGAATGAATGCTTGTTCCGTGGCGCCTTCGACCAGAATGGCGATGCGAACGCTCATGCCCTGCCTCCCAAGCGCCCAAGACCCCAAAGTTGATCGAGACTGTATTCTTTCAGCCAGGTATCCAAATCCAACTCGCTCGCCCGCGTCACCACCGTGCCCCCGTTTTCGTCCAGGTCACACACCATCAATTCGGAAGGGGCAAGAAAGCGAACCAGGCGTTCGGAATGGGTCGCGACCACCAGTTGCGTCCGAGTCGCCGCCTCGCGGAACAAGCCTGACAGCAAGCGAAGCATTTCGGGATGCAAACTGACTTCCGGTTCATCGATAAGCGTGACGGTTGGCAGCCCCGGGCTTTGCAATAAGGTCACCAGCCATAGAAAGCGCAATGTCCCTTCTGAAAGCTGATGCGCATAAAGTGGCTGTGTGTAATGGCGCTCCTTCCAAGCCATCGTCAATGAGCCGGCGGCTACCGGAGGAAAGTCCATCCGCTCGAAGTTCGGGAACGCCACCCGTAGCGCATCCTCAATCGCTTCGAAGCGATCTCGCGCCGTTTCACGCAGAAAGTACAAGCAGGACACCAAGTCTTCGCCGTCCCGCCCGGGCAGAGGTGCCGGCCGCATCGACTGCGGCAAGCGCACCGGAGCGCGGGGCGAAACATCGAGCGCGTGATAAAGAGTGGACGATGCCAGCACTTCACGAAAATGTTCTGGCTCGCGAAACATCTTCGGTACTTGAGAAAGTGATGTCTCAAGAGGCTTGTGTTCCCAGGTAGGCCGCACCAGCTTGTGCGCCTCTGCATCCAAATATCGGATATCGCCACCTTGGGAATCGATGTATTTGAAAAACGGATCCTTGCCCTTTTCATCGGGTCGGAGTTGCGTCAGCCGCTCCAGCGGTAATCCATAACCTAACCCGCCCGGTCGCAAGTTCAGTTCATATGCAATCGGTTCTTTGCCCGCGACCGGCATCGTCAATGCCAGGCGCATCGGTTCTTTACGGTCATGGGTAAGCAGGCTTGCAAGACCACCGGCCGCGGATATCACCTCCTGCAAGCGCCCATCGGCCGAAGCAGCCAACAAGCTCATCACCTCTAGCACGGAAGTCTTACCAACACCATTCGCGCCAATCAGCACGTTTAATGGCGCAAGAGGTACGTCCAAGTCCCGCAGGTGGCGGAACCCATGTACTTGCAGTCTCGAAAATTCAGTTCTCATGTCAAGCCTCCAACTTCTAGCATATCGGGCCGATTGGCAAGTACGAAATAAGCACGCACTTGATCTGTTTTCGACCTGCCAACTTCTCGTAATGCTTGCAACGCCGCCGCACGGCATCCATTTGACGCCGCTTTCGTAGTGGACAGCCGATAACCTGCTCCTGTGCCGATACGCAATTCCCACACACCGTCAACCTTCTCGTAATGCGCAGATTGAAGTTGGTGAATGGCCTTCTTGCAGTTGGTCAGGCCGCCAAAGCTATTGAGCCGATCCGCTCGCACAGCAGCTTCACCGCAGGCTGCCGGGCTTTTGTTTCGATCCGGCCGACGGCACAGCGCGTCGCGTCGCTTTCTCATCGAGTCCACAGTTCCGAAAGAGGAACCGCGAGGATACGGCGGTCCGCTGTCGGGAGCGTGCTCTTGCCCGCGTACAGGATCATGCCACCCTGAAAATCCTTGCCGCATTGCTCGGCGAGACGGCGCAGTCCGTTGCCATCCGCGCTGGTCACCGTCGCCGCGGCTTTCACTTCCACCCCCCAAGTCCGTTTGCCCAGCGTGATAACCAAGTCCACCTCCACCTGATCCTTGTCGCGATAGTGCCAGAAGCGCAGGTCGGGGTCGGTCCATCCGGCCTGAGCGATAAATTGCTGCACCACGAAGGATTCAAGCAGATGGCCGAAGCGGTCGCGTCGCGCCGTCCAATCGCCGGTTTCGAGTCCCGCGAGCGTCGCTGCGAGTCCGCTGTCCAGCAAGTGGATCTTGGGCGTCTTGATAAGGCGCTTGGCTTCGTTTCGGTGCCAGGCCGGCAAGCGCCGCACGAGGAATAGACGCTCCAGAACCGTAAGGTACTGATCGGCGGTTTCCCGGCGCATGCCGAGCTCCGAACCCAGAGCGGAGAGATTAAGCAAGCCCGCGTTGCGCAGCGCTATGATTTCAATGAGCCGGCCAAGTTCCGAAGCGTCGCGCACGCGGGCGACATCCGCGACATCCCTCTCCAAAACGGCGCGCAGATACTGCCGGTGCCACTGACGGGACCGTTCGAACGAGCGCAATTGCGCCGGCGGGTAGCCCCCGCGCACGAGACGCTCCGGCAGGTGATTAACCGGCGTCGCTTCATTGCCTGGAATGCGGGGCGCAAGACGCCCGGCGATGAAGGCTTGAAGGAGCGCTCCGGCCCGGCGCTCCTTTTCGGACTCCGTCAGCGGATGCAACTGGACGAACTCAACGCGGCCCGCGAGCGAATCTCCGACCTTGGGCAGCAACAGCAAGTTGGCGGAACCCGTGAGGAGAAAACGACCGGGCTGCCGGTCGCGATCCACCTCCGCCTTGATTGCAAGCAGCAGCCCCGGTGCGCGCTGCACCTCGTCAAGCGTTACGCGGGCCGGAAGCGCAGCGATGAAGCCGACCGGATCTTCCCGTGCGGTTCGCAGACTCTGTTCCTCGTCCAACGAGACATACGCACGCTTGGGTGCGAGTGCACGAACCAGCGTGCTCTTGCCCGACTGCCGCGGTCCGAGCAGCGCGACAACCGGTGTATCAGTCAGCGCGAGCGTCAGCGCATGCCGGACGTTGCGAGGATAAGGGGATTCCGGCGATTCGGCCATTTGCCGCCTAGGGTACCGTCTAATTGCCGGTTACGCAACCGTCCAATTGCGGATTATTGGAACGGCCAATTGCCGGGTTCTGTCTCCATCGATTGCAAACGGACCAGTGCGAGACACAATATCCACTCACGAATAGTCCGCCACCACGGCATCCACGTACCCTTGGAGCTTGATGCGCAACACCGCCGTGTTCAGTGTCGGATCATGCCTGGCGGCGCAATACGATGCGGCAGTTTCAGCGCGACGGACAGGCGTTTCGCCTTGGCGGTCTTGCCCAGATAGTCGCCGCGGCACAGCCGCGCTGGGGCACGAAAGAAGCGAAGCGCGTTGCAGAGGAGCGCATCCGCCGGGAGATCGCCGCGAAGATTGCCGCCGACGGCAAGTTCGCGCAGGCCGGCAAAAGCTCGCGCTAGCGAGGCTAACTTTTCTGCGCGACGACGCGGCCCTCGGCGTTGACGAACACCCGGTAGCGGCTGCCGTTCTTGCATGAGGCGAGGTGGTCGTTGTCTGCTTGCCGTTTGGCGCTGACGACGTCGCCGCAGGGCATGCCCAGCAGTATGATCACGGAGCTCAGATCCTTGAGCAGTGCGGCGCTTTCCGCAGCGGGCGACTGCCCGGCGAACAGTGTGGCAAGGGGGAATATCAAGGCCGAAGCCAGGATACGTATTTTCAAGACGCTCCTCCGTGGTTCAGGTGAATTGGCTGAATTTTTGCGCATCCGCGAGAATGTCCCAGATCGCCTCGCGGGAAGTGGAGATACTGCGGGCCAGGGAGGGATCGTTGTCCTGGATGACGGCGAGCACTTTGAGAATCAGCATGTCGTAGGGCTGCCTCAACAGGGTGACGTTGGCTTTCCCCTCGCCCTGATAATGCGCGCGGAATTTTTTCAGCAGATCGTCCATCTGGTTTTTGAGCGCCAGCTTGGTGAAAAGGCCGATCGCAGCGGTGTCGCGCAGCCGCGCTGTCAGAGCCGCCACGTCCAGGGTGTTCCCCGGATTTCTGGCGACGGGCGCCGCGGGTTCCTTCTTGACGCCTGGCGCAACAGTCGCCGACAACTGGCATGCAGGTGTTCCCATGGGGCACCCATCCCATACGGGGCACCCATCCCATACGGGGAACCCATTCCATGTGGGACGCCCATACCATTCGGGACATCCATCCCACTCTCGCATGTTCCACAGGCATGTTCGGTGCGTTGGCACGCCTCTTCTCTTGACCACGTCCGCCGAAAGCCAGCTCGAAGCCTGGCTCGGCATGGGGAACCTCGATTACACGGTCAAGGGGCGCGCCATTCTCGGTATGCTTGGAGCATGAATGACCTATCCGAAAAGCAGGATCCGGCACCAGCCATCTTCGATGCCACGGAGCTTGCGCGGCGCATTCGCGCCGTCCTTTTGCCGCGTGTCGAGAGAGTAGGGCGGGTGTCATCTCCGCAATCCGTAGCCTGAAGCCTGAAGCCATATAATCCGCTCGTTAAAATACCAATAACGAAATGCAAAATACATCATTATTAGCGTCAGTGAACGATCTTACTTTTTAATTTTATCAAATTACAGCAGCTTGTAGGCGCTGATCGGAACCTGTCTTGCCTTCCGCTCCGCCGTCGCCACCGCAATCCGGATGAACATGCGTGTGCGAGACCGCAACTCCTTATCTGCGCGATTTGATTCATCCATATTCGTGCAGTAACCTTTGTGTTACCATAGCGTATGGCGATCCGCGTCCAGGAATAGCTCACCGAGGATGGCCGAAACCCCTATCGAGAGTGGTTTAACGGATTGGTTGTCGAGTACGCGGCCAAGGTAACTGCTGCGCGCGCGCGAATGATGGCGGGCAGTCTGGGAAACATCAAGCCCATCGACGGAATGCTCAAGGAGTTCCGTATCGATTGGGGGCCGGGGATCCGAATTTATCTTTTGCAGGATGGAGACCAGTTGATTGTCCTGCTCGGCGGCGGTACTAAAAGCGGCCAGGTACGAGACATCAAGCGAGCGAAAAAGCTGCGTGACGATTATGAAACCCGAAAGCGTAGGAAAGGATAATTTATGAAACGACTGACCGTGGATTCTGCCGAAACAGTACAGGCGCGAATCAAATCTGATCCGAAATTTGCCGAAGCGCTGCTGCGCGAGGCCACTGATATGTTTCTCAATGGCGAGGCGCAAGCGGCCCGCCTGCTATTGCGAGATGTGGTCAACGCGACCGTCGGCTTCGAGCAGATCGCATTGGCGACACGACGCCCGAGCAAGAGCGTGCATCGAATGCTTTCGGCACGCGGTAATCCCACAATGGAAAGTCTGTCTGCCGTCTTCACTGCGATCCGGAAAGTGCTCAACATTACTTTTGAGACACGTACGGTGCATCGGACCTGATCTAAAGTAGCTTGTAGGCGCTGATCAGAACTTGTCTTGCCTTCCGCTCGGCTGTCGCCACCGCAATCGTCCGGTTCAGCGACGCAAGGTAGGGCGCCCCCGTCTCGAAGCGCAAAATCGCCCGGAAAAAATAGCTGGAAGGATCCAGGTCCGCGCCATCGCGGCAATCACCTCGGGCGGCCCGTAACGGTAACCCTGGCTGATCACCCGAACCAGACCACCGCCTTCGTCCTTCAGCACATAACTCGCGTCGATGTCCAGCACCCCGTCGGCGCGCAAAACCTGCCAATCCGCGCCACCCGACAACACCTCGCCGCGCATCCCGGAACCTTCAAACGTGCCGCCGAGAATGTGGACTACGCGGCGTTCGCCGAGAGGGGCTGGGCCCATCGAGACGATTTCGCCGACGTCAACGGCTAGGGACATCAGGAGCTCGAATTTTGGCGCGGTGTGATTCATTGATCCTTACATTTAATTTGGTGCCGCTGGGAGGGGGCAGGTGAACTATTCCGGTAGCTACGATTAACAATGTTCGTAATGCCACTATAGGATCTTCAGGTTATTGCTCGCATTCGCACGTTCATTCCCTGTGATCACGTTTTTGCGATCCGCCCCCGCACAAAATCCGCCCCCCTCTCCGCAATCATCAGCACACAAGCATTGATGTTCCCGCAAACCAGGTCCGGCATCACCGACGCGTCAATCACGCGCAGCTTTTCCACCCCACGCACCCGCAGTTCCGCATCCACAACGGCCATGTCATCCGCGCCCATCCTGCACGTTCCCATGGGGTGATGCGCGGTTGCCGCTGTGGCGCGGATGTAGTCAAGAATTTCTGCATCGGTCTGGCGTTTGGGGCCGGGTGAGACTTCTTCGCCGCAGTAGTTCTGCATGGATGCCTGGCCCAGCACATCGCGGGCGATGCGCACGCCGGTGACCATGGTCTGGCGGTCGGATTCGGCCGACAGAAAATTCGCCTGGATGCGCGGGTGGGCGAGGGGATCGGGTGATGCCAAGCTCAACTGACCGCGGCTTTCGGGGTGCAGCAACACAGGGCGCAGCATGATGGCATCGCGCCAGTCGGGGCCTTTGCCGGGCCACCAGGGCCGCGCGTCGACCGCGGCGCCGCGAAACAGGAACTGGATGTCGGGCACGTCCAGGTCGGGGCGGGTTCTGATGGGGGCGGTGACGCCGCCGGGCAACAGCGTCGCCGGGCCGGTGCCGGTGAGCCAGGCTTGCAGCATGGCGATGGCGATGCGGTCATAGCGCAGGGTGTGCTGTAGCGGGCTGATGCCACGGCGCCAATGGGTGACGCCCACGGAGAGGTGATCCTGGAAGTTGCTGCCGACGCCGCGCAGGGCCACGTGCGGGCGTATGCCTTGTTTGAGCAGGGCTTCGGGGTCGCCGATGCCGGAGAGCATCAGCAATTGCGGTGAGTTGATGGCGCCGCCTGACAGGAGCACTTCGCGGCTGGCGCGGGCTTGTTTTGTCTGGCCATCCTCCAGGTATTCGATGCCCACGGCTTTGTTGCCTTCGATCAGGATTCTTGTCGCGTGGACGTGCATGCGCAGGGTGAGGCCGCGGCGTTTCAGTGCGGGTCTCAGGTAGCCGACGGCGGCGCTGCATCGCCTGCCGTTCCTGATGGTCGATTGCGAACGACCGAATCCCACGGGATCGGGGCCGTTGATGTCCTGAGTGATGGGAAACCCGGCGCTTTGCCCGGCCGCGAGAAACGCATCGGTGATGGGGTCGGTCAGGTTGGTGTGGCGCACGCTGATGGGCCCGGAGCCGCCGCGGTAGTCGCTTTCGCCACCTTCCCAGGACTCGGTACGTTTGAACCAGGGCAGGCAGTCCTTGTAGGTCCAGCCCGGCAGGCCGTTCCTGGCCCATCGATCGTAGTCACCGGGATTGCCGCGGATGTGGGCCAGCGCATTGATCGAGGAGGATCCGCCCAGCACCTTGCCGCGCATCATTTCGATCTTGCGGTTGTTGAGGCCGGGCTCAGGCTCGGTGTCGTAGCCCCAGTCGTGCTTGCGCTGCTGCCACATCCTGCCCACGCCGAGCGGAATGTGAATCAGCGGGTCGCGGTCCGGGCCGCCGGCTTCGAGCAGCAGCACCTTGATGGCAGGGTCTTCGGTGAGCCGGTGCGCGAGCACGCAGCCGGAGGATCCTGCGCCGACGATGATGTAGTCGAATTCCTCAATTGCCATAGTTTTCCCCTTGGCAGGGATTGTCACACTTGCTGAAGAATTGGAGAAGGTTTCAGGCTTATGTAAGGAATGCGCTACTTGTCCTCGGGCGTGATGAACCCCGTGGGCCGACGCTTGGGCTCGGGCGGGGTCATCAATTCGCGCACGGCCTCGAAGAGTTGGCGCAATTGGGCGCGGGTGTTGGCGGCCAGGGTGTCGTGGCGAAGCGCGAGAGCCTCGGTTTTCTGTTCCAACTCTTCGAGCTTGGCGGCCAAGCCCTTGTTGGCTGCGAGGGTTTCGCGCAGGCGTACGAAGGTGCGCACCACGTAGAGGCTCATCTCGACCGCGCGCGGGGAATTGAGCACGGTGGCGGCCATGAGCGCGCCGTGTTCGGAAAATGCCAGGGGAAGTTTGCGCCGGCCGCCGCGGCCCTCGTTTGATGTCGCGAATTGCGACATCAAAGAACTCAATTCGTCCCGGTTGAGTTGGAACATGAAATCGGCGGGGAACCGGTCAAGGTTACGGCGCACTTGTTCGTTCAGGCGCCGGGTCTGCACCCCAAAGAGCGCTGCAAGGTCTGCATCGAGCATGACGCGCTGGCCGCGCAGTTGCAGGATGCGCCCGGCGATCGCCTCGATTGTGGGCACAGGAGCCGGAGAGCTTTCGATGGCCGGTTTCCTTTTGAGGCTCAGGTGGCTTTGCCGGTGGTGATGACGCGGCTGGTGTCGTCATGGTTGGTTAACGCGCCACGGGCGAATCGGCTGACTGAAAGTGTGCTCTGCCCCCTGATTGCACTTTAGACGGCTTATCTGGAGAAGGTCTCTGGTCACCGCAAATCGACAAAACGCCTAAATTCAGTTGCTCTGCTTTCCGCCAAGTCGGGTGGACATATTGTCGAGGAAGCCCTGATCCAGATCGATGATGGCTATTTCGCCTGATGATCCGTGAATGAATTGATTTCCGCTGAATCGTAACTATTTTGCGATTTCACTCATCTGTATGGATTCAATGATTTAGTCTTGGGAGTGCCGATGTTTACCTTGGAGTGGCAGACCTCGCAGCCAGTACGGCGTCAACATCGAGCGCGAAGTGCGCGTGCCGGTGGGCAAGGGCATCACCATCCTTGCCGACATTTACCGCCCAGGCGCGCGCATGAGAACCGAATACGCGCTGTGGCGTGATCTGATCAGGATGGGGAACATCAGGGCGGAGTGATAGTGGCGTTGCCAGGTGCTTGCGTTGAATCCTGTTTAATGGATTAGAAATAGCTTGCAATGTACGCCAATATTTGATCTGCATTTATAAAGTTTTTAAATTTATTGCTTCCTGACAAGATTGGCGCATGTAGTTATCCTTGCTCAAACGGCGCCGAATCCGCGGGCGCAGGCAAGCACTGAGAGAAAGCAGAGGAATCGATGCGCTGGGTTGCAGCAACTGAAAAAGATACCGCCAACGAAACCCTTGAAAAGCGCCTGTGGTCCGCCGCAGACCAGTTCCGCGCCAATTCCGGCCTCAAAGCCGCGGAGTATTCCTCTCCGGTACTTGGATTGATCTTCCTGCGCTTTGCCGAAGCGCGCTTCGCCAAGCGCCGCGCGCAACTGGAGCAGGCGGGCGTTAGCGCGCGCCGGGGCGGTTCGCGCATCGACGAAGCCACGGCCTACCATGCCGAGGGCGTGCTGTTCCTCACGCCCAAGGCGCGCTTCGACCATCTGCTGCAACTGCCCGAGGGCGGCAACGTCGGCAAGGCCGTCAACGAGGCCATGGCCGACATCGAAAAACACAACCCCGCGCTGGCCGGCGTGCTGCCGCGCAACTACCAGATCTTCAATGCCACGCTGCTCAAAGAGTTGTTGAAGAAGGTCTCCGAAATCCCGGTCAGCCTCGACTACGACGCCTTCGGGCGCATCTACGAATACTTTCTCGGCCAGTTCGCCCGCACCGAAGGGCAGAAGGGCGGCGAGTTCTATACCCCGGCACCCATGGTGCGCCTGATGGTTGAAATCCTTGAACCCTTCCATGGCCGCATCCTCGACCCGGCCTGCGGTTCGGGCGGCATGTTCGTGCAGTCCGCGCGCTTCGTCGCCGAGCACAAGAAAAATCCCGCCTCCGAACTCTCGATCTTCGGCGTCGAGAAGACCGATGAGACCGGGCGCCTGTGCCGCATGAACCTCGCGGTGCACGGACTGGAGGGCGACATCCGCCATGGCGGCGACGTCAACAGCTACTACGACGACCCGCACAACGCCGTGGGCACCTTCGATTTCGCCTTGGCCAATCCGCCGTTCAACGTCAACGCCGTGGACAAGGACCGGCTGAAGGACGCCGTCGGTCCGGGCAGACGCTTCCCCTTCGGCCTGCCGCGCACCGACAACGCCAACTACCTGTGGATCCAGCTCTTTTATTCCTCCCTCAACGAGCAAGGCCGCGCCGCCTTCGTCATGGCCAACTCCGCGAGCGACGCGCGCTCATCCGAAATGGAACTGCGCAAGCAGCTCATCGAGGCCCGCGCCGTGGATGCCATCGTCGCCGTCGGCCCGAACATGTTCTATACCGTCACGCTGCCCTGCACCTTGTGGTTCCTCGACCGCGGCAAATCCAAACTCCCCTCTCCCACGGGCGACCGGAGGAAGTCCCAGTGGGAGAGAGGGGCCGGGGGTGAGGGAAAGAATTCGCGCCGTGACGCCGTTCTTTTCATCGACGCCCGCCATATCTACCGCCAGATCGACCGCGCGCACCGGGATTGGAACGATGCGCAAGTCGGATTTCTCGCCAACATCGTCCGCCTTTACCGTGATGAAGAACCGGATTTCACTCTCGCTGGTGATGAGGCGAAAGCCAAGCTCGTGGAAGTCTTTGGCAAGAAGCCCCAATACGCCGACGTTGCAGGGCTGTGCAAAGCCGCCACGTTGAAGGAGATTGAATCACAGGGCTGGTCGCTCAATCCTGGCCGCTACGTGGGCGTGGCACCGGGCGAGGAAGTCAGTGACGAGGATTTCAAGGAACAGCTTGAAGTGCTGAACGAGGAACTCGAAACCTTGAACGCCAAGGCGCGCGAATTGGAAATGACGATTGCAAACAACGTCTCGGCGATTCTCGAAGCATGAGCAAGGCCGTGGACACCCTCACGCCATCAAAAGGCCAATTCCTTGTCTATCAGGCTGACGACGGGAAGCTGAAGATTGATGTCCGGCTGGAGGGCGAAACGGCGTGGCTGACCCAGGCGCACTTGGCCGATCTGTTTCAGACGAGCGTTCAGAACGTGAGCATGCACCTCCGTAACATCTTTGCCGAAGGCGAATTGCAGGCGGTGGCAACTGTTAAGGAATTCTTAATAGTTCGAGCGGAGGGAAAACGGCAGGTGTCCCGTGCGGTGGAGCACTACAACCTCGCCACCAGCATCGATTACGACCCCACCGAACCGCAGAGCATCGAATTATTCCAGACCGTGCAGAACAAAATGCACTGGGCCATCACCGGCCAGACCGCGGCGGAAATCATCCACACCCGCGCCGACAGCGCCAAGCCGCAGATGGGCCTGACCACCTGGCGCGGCGCGAAAGGCCGCAAGGACGACGTCACCATCGCCAAGAACTACCTCAACGAACCGGAACTCGCCGCCCTGAACAACCTGGTGGAGCAATACCTCGTATTTGCCGAAGGCCAGGCCATGCGCCGCGCGCCCATGCACATGCGCGACTGGATCACCAAAGTCCACGGCTTCCTGACCCTCAACGACCGCAATATCCTGACCCACGCCGGGAAAATCTCGCATCAGATGGCGAAGGAATTGGCGGAATCGGGATACGAGAAATTCAACTACCAGCGCATACGGCAGGCCGACACGGCATGCGGAGAGTTTGAAAAGGCTATTAAACAACTACCGCCTAAGCCCAAGACGAAGAAAAAGGGAGGGAAGAAATGAACAGCCATACCCTCAATACTCAGACGCGCGACCTAGAACAAACCCTCGCCGGTAACGTGGCGGAGATTCTGGGGGCGTGACGATGGAGATGTGGCGTGCCTGCAAACTCGGTGACGTTATCAACCTCAAGCGTGGTTACGATCTGCCACATGATGACCGTATGCCAGGACCGTTTCCAATTGTTTCGTCGTCGGGCATAACCGACCATCATTCAGAAGCAAAGGTAAAAGGCCCCGGAGTTGTCACCGGTCGCTGCGGTACGCTCGGACAAGTATTCTTCGTTGATCAAGACTTCTGGCCCCTCAATACCAGCCTTTACGTTCAAGACTTCAAGGACAACGATCCTCGATTTATTTCTTACTTCCTTCGGACATTAGATTTCGTAACTCAGAATGCTGCTGGAGCAGTACCCGGAGTAAATAGGAACCATCTACATGCAATGGAAGTCCGCGTCCCCCCGCTACCAGTGCAACGGCGGATCGCTGGCATCCTGTCGGCCTACGACGATCTGATGGAGAACAGTCAGCGGCGCATCCGGATTTTGGAGGCGATGGCCCGCGCCCTCTACCGCGAGTGGTTCGTCCACTTCCGCTTCCCCGACCACGAAAAGCTCCCGCCCGTCGCCTCCCCGGAAAGCACAATTCCCAAAGGGTGGGTTCTGGGTAACCTTGGAGATATTTGTCAGGTGATCCCCGGCTATGCATTTAAGAGTAATGATTGGCAGGAAAGCGGGGTTCCGGTCATCAAAATCAAGAACATACGGTCTGACAATACAATCGAAACGGAATCAACAGACTTTGTTTCTGAGGATATTTCTAAACGAACGCAGTCAAAGTTCATTCTAGGGCATGGCGATATTCTTTTGGCTATGACTGGCGCCACCGCAGGAAAGATCGGCAAGCTCCGTACCGACCAGGTAATGCTTTTAAATCAGCGTGTGGCAAAACTCGTTCCTATCCGCACATTTTGGGAATTTGTTTGGTGTTCAGTCAGCACGGAAGAGGCAAAGCATAGATTCTTCTCACTCGCCGACGGGGCTGCCCAACCAAATATGAGTGGGGCACAAATCGAAGGGGTGAAACTACTCTGCCCACCTAAAGAAGTGGCTGAAAGGTTTTCAAAGGTAATCAATCCGACGTTGGAACAAACAGATTCTCTTTACCTGAAAATCCAGAACCTCCGCCGGACGCGCGATCTGCTACTGCCGCGGCTGATGTCAGGGCAGATCAACGTGGGGGTGAACTGAGCCATGATTCGCCGCATTCAGCAGATCAAAGCATTTGGGGTGTTTGCGGATTTCCAATGGCCGGCAAACCTCCCAGAGTTCAAGCAATTCAACCTGATCTATGGCTGGAACTATTCTGGCAAGACGACGCTGTCTCGCGCCTTTCGCTGCTTTGAGCAGAAACTACCGCATGTAGATTTTGCTGACGCACAAGTGCAACTCAAAGCCGCTGATGGGACGGTTCACCATCTATCGCGTCCGCACACTGCGCCAGCGTTCAGGGTCTTCAACAGTGACTTTGTCCGTGAGAACCTGAGTTTCGACGACGGGAGTGCGACGCCAATTCTCGTTTTGGGTGCGGAAGACATCGCGAAGCAAGAATCTCTGAAGGCAAAGAAGGCAGATCGGGACGCACTCACCTCGAGCAAAGAATCCAACAGGAGAAAGAAGGACGATAAAGCGGCAGACATTGAGAAGGCACTCACAAGCTACGCACGCGATTTCATCAAGAATCCGCTCTCCGAAGTGAACTACGACAAGAGGCGCTTTGAGCCACGGGTTATCGAATGCAAGGATGAGCCAGATAAACACCTGTTGGACGATGCCGATCTGTCGGAATATCTTGCGGTTTATCGTTCGACGGATAAGAAAGCCGCGATTTCTGCGAAAGCGGTGTCGTTATCCTCCGTCACAGAGCTGAGGGAAAAGACTTCGTCCCTGCTAGCAAGGGTGGTCACCGCCAACAACCCAATTCCCCGGCTTAAGGAGAATCCGGCCTTGGAGATCTGGGTCAATGACGGGCGACCGCTGCACGACGGGAAGGAGGAGTGTCAGTTCTGTGGACAATTGCTGCCCGCTGACTTGATGAGTCACCTTGCCGGACACTTTTCCGTGGACTACGAGAACCTAATGGGAGAGTTAAGCGCGTTGGCAAACACTATCGCGGCTATTAAAGAGGAGGACATTGCGCTCGACCACAAAACCGATTTCTACGCGGAGGTTTCCGATCGGTTTGCTAGCGAAAAGGACACCCTAGACAAATTGCTCAAAGCTCGGATCTCGACGCTGGGGAGCCTGGCAACTGCTGTGGTTGCGAAGCAAACCAAGGCATTCACTGCGCTGGAATGTCCCACGGTTATAGACCCCGCTGAACAAATCACAGCAGCGGTTGATGCGATTAACAAGATCATTGCCGAACACAACAAGCGAACGGCGGAATTCGAGAAGACGCGCAAAGAGGCTTTCACCAAGATCGAAATGCACTACGCGGCGCTACTTGTTCGCGAGGAGAAATACAACGAGCAGCTCCAACAGATTACAGATTTCACAACCACGATTGGCGAGCAGGTCGAGACGCTCGGCGATTTGGATAGAGAAATTTGCACGCTCGAACAAGAAATCTCCGAAGCTGCGAAAGGAGCGGAGCAAATCAACGAGCTACTCGCCGCCTACTTCGGCAAGAAAGATTTACGCGTCGTGGCCTCGGCGGAGAAGAGATTTCAAATTGTCCGTGGCGACCTCGTCGCCAAGAACCTGAGTGAAGGCGAGAAGACCGCGATTGCCTTCGCCTACTTCATCACCCGCGTCCAAGACGGGCGGCATCCGCTGATGGATACGAGTATCGTCATTGATGACCCAATTTCCAGTCTTGATGCCAGTCACCTTTTCAATACTTACGCGCTGATAAAAACGCAATTAGCCTCCTGCCGTCAGCTTTTCATTTTCACGCACAGCTTCGAGTTTTATAATCTCATCCGCGAGTGGGTCGCCGATGACGAGAAGGACACCAAGAAGCCCCAAGCCGACTGGAAGAAATGGGGCGTGTTCCTCGTGAAGCGGACTGACGATGGCACAGCAGTTCTTGAGGAAATCCCGAAGGAGCTTCTGAAATTCAAATCGGAATACCACTACCTCTTTTCGACGCTTTACCACTTCGACAAAGCTGGCGCAGGTGATTTTGACTGCTTGTTGGGTCTGCCGAACGTCGTTCGCCGGTTCATGGAGGCGTTCGGCGGAATCATGATTCCATTATCAACGGGTCTGAAAGGCAAAATGGAGCGCATTTTTGTAGACGAGGTAGTACGCGAGCGGGTCTGGAAGTTTTTCAACCATTATTCACACAACACGACAATCACGCGGTCACTGACGATCCCGGACACCAGCGAATGCAAGTCGGTCGTCCAAGCCTGCCTCAAAGCGGTTCAGGATTGGGATGCGGAATACTTCAAGGACTTGGAAGCGGAGGTCACATGACGTCGGATGCAAAATGAGCTCCCACGCCTACGACGAAGACCAACTCGTCGAGCATTCGACCATCGACTAGTCTGTGACAGAACTTTGACCCAATGCCCAAACCGACTCCCAAGTCTTCGAAATCCGCCGCCGCCTTGCCTGCGGATTACGGCCCACTGCAGGCCGAGATCAAGGCGCGGGCGCAAACGGCACGGGTCAAGGTGGGGCTGGCGGCGAACCGTGAACTTCTTGCGCTCTATTGGGATATCGGATGGCTGATCAACAAGACGCAACGCACGAAGGGCTATGGCAAGCAAGTGTTGGAGCGGCTCGCGGCGGACGTGCAACGAGCGTTTCCCGGGTTGGGGGCTTTTCACCGCTGAATGTGTGGCGGATGTGGGCGTTTTACGCCGCCTACGCGGACGGGGGCGAGATTTTGTCACAGGCGGTGACAGAATCGCCCCCCTTGGCAGACGTGCCGCGGCCCAAACGGTTATTTGTGCAACCGGCGGGTGCACAATTAGCGATGCCGGGACAAAAGATGCCCGCCTCGGCGGGGAAAATGCTGTCACGGGTCGTGACAGAATTGTCAGATCCGCCCGAGCCGTTTGCTTCATTGCCGTGGGGGCACAATCTCATGCTTTTGCACAATCTGGCGGACCGTGCCGCGCGCGGCTGTTGACTCGCGACAAAGTGGGGTCGCCCAAGTAGCCAAGCCCCCTTCCGAGATCACTATCCAGAACCAGCGGAATTACCGGGGCGGGCCTAAAATGGTAATCGTTTCGAATCGCCTTGGGCTTATTGCCAGTGAATCCAACCAACGCACTGCGTTTCTCGCTGTCCGACCGGATTGACGGTGCCGATATTGGACCGGCACGCATCCCGTTGGCGTTGCTTGGCCAGTTTCAGAGCGAGGTTGGTGATTTCCTGAGGGGATCGAGCAGGGATGTCGATCCCGGTCAGGTTCAGGTGGCTATAGAGGAAGGTTCGCTTGCGTTGGTTACTTCCGGCCTTCTGGTGGCGGGCTCACTCTGGCACGATCTGGACCAGCTCAAGCAATCGGAATCGCTCGACAGCATCGACCCCAAACGCGCCACGATTGTAGAACGGTGGCAAACCGTTGCCCGCCAGTTTCCTCACCGTGGTTATTCGGTTGGCGAGGTCCGGGAAAAACCGCTGATTCTGGTAAATGCGAAAACCAATTTCCGCCGCATTGCCGAGGACGCGTGGGTCGTAGTGGAGAAGTACCTGCATGGCCGGGTCGTCGATCTTGGTGGGAAAACGAAAGCCAATGTTCATCTTGAGTTGGAGAATGGTGCCACGATCACGGTGTCATCTAACCAAGATATTCTGCTCAAGGAAGATCGTAACCGCTTGTATCGACCTGCCCTCCTTCATGTCACCGCCGAAGAGAATTTGGGCGATGGCGAACTGCGCAATTTGCGGCTGTTGGCCTTTGCTGATTACGAGCCTGCCTTCGACGAGAGTGAGTTCAATCGGTTGGTCGAGCGTGGCACCATTGCTTGGGCAGACGTGCCCGATGCCTCCCAATGGGTTGAAGACCTGCGTGGAAGCACCGATAAGGCATAAAATGCTCGCCTCACTCGAGACCGCTAATCATGCCCAAAGCTAAATTCGACCAGCGAAAAGCGCTGCATGCAATGCTTTTCGTCATATCGCACCTCCCCAGGCCAGCCAACGTGTACAACGTTCTCAAGTGCCTGTACTACGCCGACCTCCAGCACCTGCAGGAATACGGGCGTCAGATTTACGGCGAGACGTTCTTTGCGCTTGAGCACGGTCCGGTGCCGAGCGCGGCTTACGAAATCGTTAAATATGCGGGTGGCCGCGCGAAATGGGACTTACAGTTCCCGGAAGCCATCGAATTGCTCGATGTGAATGACATTCATGTGAGCGCCAGGGGGCCTGCCGACACCGACCTGCTCAGCCGATCCGACATGGGTTGCCTGCTCGATGCTGCGCGCCTATACGGCAAGATGTCTTTCACAAGGCTCAAGAAACTGAGCCACAAAGGCAAGGCATTCGAGAACGCCGATCCAAATGGCGAGATGAAGCTTGCGGATCTGATCGATGAACTTCAGGATGGGAAAGCGGTCGCTGCGCATCTCAAGGATCGGAATCCCGGCGAGGTGCATGCAAAGAGGAGGCCAGCGCAAAGCGGCAAGCTGAGAGCGGCGTGATCCAGTCGCTCGAAGAATTGATAGTTCCAGGCCGCATCTTGCGGCTGTTCCTTCACCATCCCGCCGAAAGAAAAGTTCGTGGTGGTCGTGGCGAAGAATCCTTTCTGCCTCGGATTCCTGATCAATTCCAACCCGACCGGCCTGCAAAAAACCAGGAAGCACCTGTCGGACGAACTCATAGGCGTAAGCTCAGCAGACGGCTACGCATTCCTGAGCAATCGTGAACCGTCGGTTCTCGACTGCACCTACGCCGCGGACCTTGAGTTCGATGAAACCCTGGCGCAGATTGCCCAGGATCCTTCCAGGGTGCTTGGCATCATTTCCGATGCGACGCGTGCAAAGATCATCAAGGTCGTCGAAAAATCGATGATGCTCGAACGCAGCATTGCGAAAATCATCGTCAGGAGTTTGACGCCGTCGTGACTGCCCACGCCTACACCGAAGACCAGTGCAAGATTTGGTCAACTCACAAAGCCATCGTCCCGCAGTGACCGTCAAACCGGATTGGTATTATTGAACCATGATCGAACTGACCCAAGGTAATTTGCTGGAAGCGCCAGTGGAGGCGCTGGTGAACACCGTGAACACGGCGGGCATCATGGGTAAAGGTATCGCGCTGCAATTCAAGCAGGCTTACCCGCAGATGTTTCGCGATTACGAGCGGGCATGCAAAGCGGGGGAAGTGACGCTCGGCAAGATGTAGGTGTTCGACCTTGGCGGAATCGTGGGTGGGCCGCGATGGATCATCAATTTCCCGACCAAGGGTCATTGGCGCACGGCCAGTCGGATGGTGGACATTGAGATCGGACTGAAGGATTTGGTGGCGACCATGAAGCGACTGGACATCCGCTCCATCGCCGTTCCGCCACTGGGTTGCGGCAATGGCGGGTTGGATTGGAGCGAGGTTCGCCCGCGCATCGATTCGGCGTTCGCTGAATTGCCCGATGTTCGCGTGCTGATATTCGTGCCGGGTGACGTGCCTGTCTTCGACGAGAGTGAGTTCATTCGGATGGTCGAGCGTGGCACCATTGCTTGGGCAGACGTGCCTGACGCCTCCCAATGGGTTGAAGATCTGCGTGGAAGCACCGATGAGGCATAAAATGTTCCTTGAGGGATAGTGGCCTGTGTCTGAATTCGGCAATCACATTGTATTTGCCGACGAAAGCGGCGATCACGGTATTGCGCGTGTTGATCCGCATTACCCGATCTTCTCTCTGGCGTTTTGTCTGTTTCAGAAGCGGGAATACATCGATTGGGTGTGCCCTGATCTGCAAAGGCTGAAATTCCGGTTCTGGGGGCACGATTTGCAAGTGCTGCATGAACATGAGATCCACAAGCCGAATCGCGACTTCGCTTGTTTCTTTGATGCGGCGACGCGGGCCTTGTTTCTTGATGCGCTCAACAAAATTATCCTACGGCGTCAGAAGTCGGTTGGGCGAGGAGCGATCGGGGGGGGTCTGGCGTGCCGCCGGCGTAGCTGCCGTCAGCGGCGCGGCGCCCGGCTTCTGGCGGCAGCCTGGATTCGCCGGCCCATGTGCTCGGTGCGGATGAGGACGCGGTCAGCCGTCGGGAGCGAGGCGCTGACGATGTCGCAGTCGGACGCGTCGGCGGTGCGCGCCGCTTCGCGGACGACGAGCGAGGAGCGACGGCGGGTCGCGGCGTCGAGCTGGGCGAAGGCTCGGGGTAGCTGGTCGAGCGATCCGCAGACGAGGGCCACGTAGTCGCTCGAGCGCAGGTTCATCGCGAGAGCGGCGGCAGGCGGCAGTTGCTCGAGATCCTGGGTGAGGATCTTGCGACCGCTGCGGCGGCGCTCGCCGTGCTTGATGTCGTCGAAGAGGCCTTCGAGGCTGTTGTTCGTGCGATCGACGAGGCGGATGCCCCCGCCGACGCTGTCCGGGAGCCCGATGACGTGCCCGAAGAGGGTGCGGCCGTGCCGTTGCAGGTGGGCGAGCACGATGTCGATGGCCTCGCGTCGGTCCTTTGCCGGGCCGCGCTCGGGGCGGCGCCTGGCGAGATCGACGGCCAGCGCATCGACGGCGGCCTTGATGTCTCGCAGCTCGACGGCAGCCTGTTCGGTGGTGAGCACGGACGAGGTCGTGACGTTCCTGCCCGCGGGCTTGGGCCGCAGGCGCAAAGTGTCGCGCAACTCGGTGAAGAGTTCGGCGCGAGCACGCAGCGTCGCGGCGACCTGCTCGAAGGGGACCTGACTCTCGACGGGATGCAGGACGCGGCGCAGCCGCTGGAGCGCCTTGTGGACCCGAGGGTCGGCCATCGGCCCTCGGAGAAAGGCGTCCGCGGCGCGGCATCCGCTACGGCACCGCCTTTGGAGATCGAGGTAGGGCAGGTCGAAGGGGAAGCCATGGTCGTGGCCGTCGGCGTGGTAGTCGAGGGTCCACTGCGCGAGCGCTCGCACGGTGGCGAGGCCCGCTTGTCCGTCGGGCAGGACGTGTCCCTCGTCGCCGCGGGTCTGCCACTCGGTCAAGCCCTGGCGGGCCTCGGCGATGTCGGTACCGAGAGCCCGGCCGAGGTCTCGGGCGAGCGAGCGCAGCCCTGGCTTGACCTTGAAACGGCGGAAGAGGACGCGGAGTTGGTCGTGTGCATCGCGGAGCAAATCCCCGCCGATGTCGTTCAGGAAGTGCAGGTGGCAGGAGAGCACGGGGACGGGGCGCTCGAGCGTGGCGACGAGATCCTCGCCGGCGTCCTTCATCGCTCGGCCCAGGTCGCGCATGATCGCGCAGGGTGCCCCGAAGCGCTCGATGACGCGACGCAGCCTCGGCAGGATGACCTCGGCGCGCTCGGTGGGGATCTTCCAGGCGCCCAGGACCCAGCGGCGCCAGCCCGCGAAGGCGACGAGCAGCGTGCCGCGGCCGTCCTCGCCGGTGGCGTCGACGTGGAGCGGCCAGCCGCCGTCCTTCTCCAGTGCGGCGCGCAACTCGCCGGCGCGCGCCTCGTGCAGGGCCTCTAGGTACAAGAGGAAGCGCCGACCCAGGGCGCTGATCTCGCCGGTCGACAGCACGATGCCGTGCTGCGCCTCGAGCGACGCGCGGATCTCCTCGCGTTGCCGGTGCTCGACGAAGCGTGCAAGACCGACGAAGACGATGACGTCGTAGCCGACGGTGCCCTTGGGTGGCAGACGCGCCGCGAGCGCGGCCGCGCGGCGCGTGACGAGCGCCCCGTCCTTGCGGCAGCCGGCCGCGCAGACGTGCGCCGTCTCGCGGGCCACAAACGGCCCGTGCTCCAGGGTGACGCCGTGCCGCCGCAGGGTCTTCTGCACGCGCATGACACCGCCGCAGACCGGGCAGGGACCCGGCGGCTCGTCGACGCAGACGAGCAACCCGCAGGTCGAGCGCACGTGGCGCTGCCCCGCAGCTTGCAAGGCCACGACCTGCTGCCTCAACGCCGCGAGCGCGGAGAGCGGGACGGTGCCGTTTTTTTTTGCAGCGCGTACTGCGCAAACACAGCCTCGACCTGTTTGTTCGTCACGGCCAGACCGCGGGCACGAAGATGGGCCGCGATCGTGCTCGTATCGTCCCGGGGCGCGTGGATGACCGCGACCAGGACCTCGACGACCTGCGGCAGGTCCAACGCCGCAGGAGGCAGCGGTGCGGCAGCCGCGGGCGTCGGCGCCATGCGGTGTCGTTGCTCCAATTGCGCCGCCGCCCGCCGCGGGTCCGGGTCCACGTAGACGTAGACCGCCTCGACGCGCTCGCGTCCGAGGGACCCAGCCTCAACCAGACTACGCAGCGTGTCGTGGATCCGCAGCCTCAACAGAGCCGCCAACTCCTCGTGCGTGTGCCCTGCCGGGGCTTGGCAGACCAACACGACCACGGAGGCGCGCAGGCTCCCGTGCATCGAGAAGCGAGGCTCGCCGTGGAACCACAGGCCGTGCGTGTCGAACTGCGGGATCCGGCGCAGGGTGTAGTAGGCCCCGGCGTGGCTGTAGCTGCTCAGATAGCCGAGCCGATCCAGCACTCGGAACACGGTTCTTGTGGATGTGCCGAGCGCCCTTTGCAGCTCGTTGAGCTGCGCGACCGGCTTGCGGTGGAACAGCCGCTCGATCACCTGGACGCGCGGGTCTGGTTGACGTCTGGTTGTCATGATTACGACCAATTATAGAACATGATCGTAATAATGACAAATATACCAACCTCGTTGCCCTCTTGCGAAAGGACTCTCGTCGAGACTCGCGT
>JBCKLP010000008.1:0-35221 GCA_038903735.1 Burkholderiales bacterium
ACGAGCGTGACCCGGTCAATAACCTCGTCAAGCGCCGCACCGACCCGGCTGGGCGGATCTGGCAGTACACCTATAACTCGCGTGGCGACATGATCCGCTCGATCGATCCCCTGGGCAATCAAACGTTGATTGAATACGACCTGCGCTTCCGTAAACCCATCCGCATCGAAGATGCCCTGGGCAATGTCACCACCTATGAATACGGCACCTCGGGGGCGATGAGCCGTATCACCAACGCCGAAGGAGAAAGCGTCAATTACACCTACACCCCCCGCGGACAACTGGCCACGGTCACCGACGGCCCTGGGGCGGGTAACGAGCCTTGCCTACGACGTGAACGGCAACCTCGTTGAGACGGTGAACCCGGCCAATGAAACCGTCACCCGCCTCTACGACCAGGCCAACCGGCTTATCGAGGTGACCAGTGCGCTTAATTTCACCACCCGCCTCACCTACGATAGCCTTGACCGCCTGACCGAGGTGCACGATCCCATGGCCGGCATCACCCGCACCGCCTACGATGCGAACGACAATCGTCTCTCGGTGACCGACGCGAACAACAACCCGGTGGAGAGGAATCTCTACGACCTGCGAAACCGCCTGACACGCAGCACCGACGCGGCCAACCGCGATGCCACCTTCGAATACGATCCGGCAGGCAATCTCACCCGCGTCACCAACCGCCGTGGTCAAGTCACCACCATGGGCTACGACGCCCTCAACCGCATCACCCAGGTGCAAGACATTGATCGCACCACCACCTACGGCTACAACTTGGCGGGCAATCTTGCGCGCATAACCGACAGCCAAAGCGGCGAGATACTCATGAGTTTTGACGCGCTGAACCGCTTGACCGAAGTGGTGAGCCCGCAGGGCACCATAGGCTATGCCTACGACGCCATCGGCAGGCGCACCAGCCGCACCCTTTCCGGAGGTGATATCACTGGCTATACCTACGACCGAGTGAACAGACTCAAGACCATTACGCTGCGCGCCAAGACGGCGACTTACAACTATGACACTGTCGGGCGCTTGGCAAGCCGCATCCTGCCCAACGGCGTGACCGTGGGTTACCAATACGATGCAGTGGACCGTGTCACCCGTGTCGAATACAAGAAGTCTGACAACTCGCCCATCGAGACGCTGGACTACAGCTACGACAGCGAGGGCCGGAGAATCGCCAAGACCACCGGACAACCGGCCGTGCCGGAGACCCCCTTCACCGCCAGCTACGACGCGGCCAACCGCCTGAGCTCCATCACCTTCACGGCAACGAACGATACCTGCGCGCTGACCTACGACGAGAACGGCAACCTTGCCAACAAGTCAGGACCGGCAGGCACTACCACCTACACCTGGAGCGCGAGAAACCAGTTGACTCAGATCACCTCGCCCACCACCAGCGCCACCTTCCGCTATGATGCCCTGGGCAGACGCATCGAGAAGATCATCAACGGCACCTCAACCGGATTCCTGTATGACGGCAGCCAGGCGATTGCGGAGTTGAAGGCTAATGCCATCGACACCGTGTATCACACCGGCACGCAGATCGACGAGGTGCTGGCGACTTATGGGGGCAGTGGCAACAAGACGCTACTTACCGATGCCTTGATGAGCGTAATCGCGCAGACCAACGATGATCAGAGTTCGCAGAACTTCTACGGCTACTCACCCTACGGCGAGACCCAGACCCTCGGGCCTGACGGAGGCAACAGCCTGCAGTACACCGGACGGGAGAACGACCAAACGGGGCTGTACTACTATCGGGCGAGGTATTACGATCCGTTGCTGAAGCGGTTCATTTCGGAAGATCCGATAGGAGTGGCAGGTGGTGTAAATCTCTACGCATATGTTGATGGTGATCCTATAAGTAAGACTGACCCGATGGGTTTAATTCCTGGAGGCGGTTTGAAAATGCGGGAAAACTGGATTTCCAGGGTGAATCGGACATAGCGAGATCGGCACCCGCACGGCCTCTCTGACGGGGTCATTTGACTCGAGGAGGGTGCCGCAAAAGTGTCGCAATCAGGCAGGAAGAAGACGCGTTAAAAACGATGTCTGGAAGAAGACGGAGAAGAGCCTTAAATACTTACCCGTGTCCCCAGTTCAATCACCCGCTCGGGCGGCAGCTTGAAATATTCTGCCGTGGCGGGGCTGTTTCTCTGCATCACGCGGAACAGTTCGCGCCGCCAGGTAAAGAGACCGCGGCGCAGCGCCGGCGCGAGGGTGGTTTTGCCGAGGAAAAAGGTGGTCTCCATGGGTTCGAACTTCACCGCATAGCGCGCGGCCAGCGCCAGGTCCCTGGGGACATCGGGTTCCTCCATGAAACCGTAATGCAGGGTGATCTGGTAGACCCGGTGCGGGTCGATGATGTCCACCTCGACACGATCGACATCGGCCACGCGCGGACTGTCGGCATCAGCGATGTGCAGGAAAATGGTGCGCTCGTGCAGCACCTTGTTGTGCTTCAAATTGTGCAGGAGCGTGGTTGGTATGGCTTTGGGGTCCGGCGAAAGATAGACAGCGGTGCCCTGTACGCGCGGAATATCCGCCCCGAACAGGCTCATGTACTGCTCAAGCGGAATGCGCCGGCTTTTTTCGGCCGCCAGCAGCACGGTTTCCGCGCGCTTCCAGGTGGTCAGCGCAGTGAAGACCAGCAGTCCGCACAACAGCGGAAACCAGCCGCCCTCCGCAATCTTGTGGCTGTTGGCAACGAAAAAGAGAAGCTCAACCACCACCACCACCGCCAGCGCAGCCAGCAGAAGCGGATTGCGCCGGCTTCTGGCAAACCACAGCACCATGCCCACCAGGATGGTCTCGAGCAGCATGGTTCCGGAGACCGCAATGCCGTAGGCGGCGGCCAATGAAGATGAGCTTTCGAATTCCAGCACCAGAATCAGCACCAGCGCCAGCATCAGCCAGTTCAACTGCGGAATGTAGATCTGGCCGCGCTCCGCGGCCGAGGTATGCCGCGTCGGCAGACGCGGCAAATAACCCAGTCGCGTGGCCTGCCTTGCCATCGAAAACGCACCGGATATGGTGGCCTGCGAGGCGATGACCGTGGCCATGGCTGCCAAAACCACCATGGGCATGAGCAGCTCCGGCGACACCAGCAGGTAGAAGGGATTGCGGATGGCCTCGGCATCGCGCAGCGCCAGCGCGCCCTGCCCGAAGTAATTGAGCATGAGCGCCGGAAACACCATCCCGAACCACGCCAGGCGGATGGGTACGCGCCCGAAATGGCCCATATCGGCGTACAGGGCCTCGCCGCCGGTGATTGCCAGAAATACCGCGCTGAGCACGATCATGGCGAGGCCGGGGGAATTAAACATGAAAGACAAGGCGTGACGCGGATCCAGCGCAGCGAGCACCTGCGGGGTCTGCAGGATCGACTGCAGGCCCAGCCACGCGAGGATGCTGAACCAGAGCACCATCACCGGGCCGAAGAATCGGCCCACGCTGCCGGTGCCCCGGCTCTGGATGGCGAACAGGCCGATGAGGATGCCCAGCGTCACCGGAATCACATAGCGCTGCAGGCCGGGCTCCGCTATCGAGAGCCCCTCCACCGCCGAGAGCACCGAAATCGCCGGGGTGATGATGGCGTCACCAAAAAACAGCGCTGCGCCAAAAACGCCGCACACCGAGGCGGTCCAGGCAAAACGCGGATGGGAACGGGTAAACCGCATCACCAGCGCCAGCAGCGCAAGAATGCCACCCTCGCCACCATTGTCGAAACGCAGCATGACAGTCACGTATTTGACGGACACGATCAGCATGAGCGACCAGAACATCATCGACAGCACCGCGAGGACATTGGCCTCATTCAGAGCCAGACCGCCCACCCCGAAGGCCTCCTTGAAAGCGTACAGGGGGCTGGTGCCGATGTCGCCGAACACCACGCCCAGGGCGGTGAGGGTCAGCAGGGAGAGTGGGGTTTTCGGTGGTTTCTTGGAATCGAAATGCGGGATCCAGGCCAAAGCTGATCTCCGGCAAAGCGTAGGGTGATCAATATACGCGCTACTTGTTGCGTTGCAATATTTAAATATTTACGTACTTATATATTTTAATATCAATGTGTTAAAAACAATTATTAATGCATAACATTAATTATTTTTGCCAAGACAAACTGCGATGCACCACATTTTAGCCGTTCCAAACTGCCGCCGTGCGCAGGCCGAATCAGGGCAGCCGATGGTAGTTGGCACGCATCCACAGGGAGAGCAAGGCGAAACCGACACCGCAGATGGCAATCATGGGCGCAAAGCCAAACAGCGTACTGGCCGCGCCCATCGCCGCGATCCCCAGCCCCTGCCCCACGCTCCAGGTGATGCCGAACAGCGCCAGGCCGACGCCGCGCGCCTGAGGCGCTGCTTCGGTACCGCGCGTTTGCAGCACGTTATGCACCATATAAAATCCCAGGCCCACGCCGACCATGCAGGCGAGCGCCGGCTGCCACCAGGGCAGCACGGCGACGGCGATATACATGCTGCCGCACAGCAAGCCGCCACCCAGCAACTGGCCACGTGGACGCATATGGCGCACGAACCAGCGTATGCACAGATTGAAAATCAGCCCGCCCAGGCCGAACCCGGCCAGCGCCACGCCGATAATGGTCAAGGAAAGGTCGAAGCGATCCTTCAGCAGCGCACCGACGTAGGCGAACGCCCCAAAAAAGAAAAACGCCTCAAAAAGGGCGCTGATGGCCACCATACGTGCACCCGGGAGCTTCCAGACTTCAAGGAAAGGCGCAATCGGATGGAAAGCGCCGCCAGTACGCCGTTCGCCCTGCCAATGCCTGCGCGTCACCCACCACAAGACAAGGCCTACCACCATGAACAGAGTGCCATGCAACACGAAGGTGGCGCGCCAGCCTATCCAGTCGGCCACCCCGCCTGCCACCAGCGGGCCGAACGCATGGCCGATCACGTTGCCGATCACATAATGGGCGACCGCCGTCTGGCGTTGTTCGATCGGTACGGTATCGCCGATGTAGGCCATGCCCAGCACAAAAGGCGCGCAAGCCGCAAAGGCAACCGCCGCGCGCCACAGTCCGAGACCGAAAAGGCTCGCCGCCGTGCTGCTTGCCAGCAGCAACAAACCGCCGAGAAACATGGAAACGGTGATGACCGCCAGTTTGCCGAAGCGCTCGCTCAGCGGGGCGACCAGGAACTGGCCCAAGGCATAGACCACGGCAAAGCCGGTGATGATCTGCGCCGCTTCGGGCATGCTCACGGAAAACTGCGCGGCAATGGCCGGCAGCATGGGTTCCACTGCACGAACCGAGAGTCCGATGGTGGCGCCGCTGACTGACAAAATTACCAGTACCGGATTCATTGCGCATTATTGCATCGGCGGCGCGTTATGCTTACGCCGCCGCCACCCTGAAAATATCGCCACTGCATGATCCGCATTGAAGCTGCAGCGCTCGCTTTCGATTCAAACGGCGTGCCTTTCTCGCCGCGTTACCAGGACATCTATCACAGCGCCGATTCCGGACCGGGACAGGCACTGCATGTGTTTCTGGGCGGCAACGGCTTGCCGCAGCGCTGGCAGGAGCGGGAGACTTTCACCGTTCTGGAAAGCGGATTCGGAATCGGCTTGAATTTTCTGGCGACCTGCCAGCAATGGCGCGAGGACCCCCGGCGCTGTGGCCGCCTGCATTACCTTGCGATTGAAAAGCACCCCTTCAGCAGCGGCGATCTGGAGCATTTGCACCGGCCCTATTCGCAGTTCGCCATGCTGGCCCGCGAGCTGCGCGCCGCCTGGCCGCTGCCCTTGCCCGGATTGCACACTATGGAGTTCAACGACGGGCGCATCACGCTCACGCTGGCGCTGGGCGATGCGGCAGTATTGCTGCCCAGCCTGCGCCTAAAGGCGGATGCCATCTACCTCGACGGCTTTGCCCCCGCGCGCAACCCGGAAATGTGGACGCCAGCGATCATGAAGGCGTTGGCAAAACTGGCATCGCCCGGCACCACCCTGGCGACCTATTCCAGCGCGGCAGCAGTGCGCGAAGGATTACAGGCGGCCGGATTCCTCTGCGAAAAACAGGCGGGTTTCGGACACAAGCGCGAGATGCTGTGCGCCCGCTTTGCGCCGCGCTGGCCGCTGCGCAGGCGCGCGACGCTCACCCGGCCGCCCGGCGTGCGGCATGTGCTGGTGATTGGCGCGGGGCTGGCCGGCGCCGCGGTCAGCGAGCGCTTGTGCGCGCGCGGCTGGCGCGTGGATCTCGTGGAGGCGCAGTCCGCAACTGCCATGGCAGCCTCCGCGCTGCACGCCGGGGTTTTTCATCCGCATGTCTCGGCCGACGATTGCATCCTGTCGCGCCTGTCGCGCCATGCCTTCCTGCAGGGCCTGGCGCGATGGCAAAAACTCGCGAACACAGGGAACACAGCGCTGAAGGACCGCGACGCCATCCTGGAGTGGGACCGCTGCGGTGTGCTGCAATTGCCGCGTGATGCCGGCGAGGAACGCTGGATGCAAGACACACTCGCGGCTGCGGCCTGCCCGCCGCTTTATGCGCAATACCTCGATCGCGGCGAGGCGAGTGCAATGGCAGGTGCACCTGTGCCACGCGGCGGCGGCTGGTTTCCCCAGGGTGGCTGGTTGCGCACGCGCTCGCTGGTAGCGGCGCAACTGGCAGCCTGCGACAGCGCACTGCAAACGCACTACGGACGGGAGGTCGCCTCATTGCGACACCATGACGGGCAATGGCAGGCACTGGATGCCGCAGGCGCGCTGCTTGCCGCCGCGCCCGTTGCCGTGCTGGCCAATGCCGCCAATGCGCAGGGGCTTGCCGATTTCGCGCTGCCTTTGCGCCGAGTCCGGGGTCATTTGAGCCTTCTGGATGCGGCGCGCTGCAGCTCACCGCGCGCAGTGATCACCGGCACCGGCTATCTGCTGCCCGCCGTGGCCGCTCGCATGGTTACCGGCAGCACTTACGAAACTCTGGAGGACGCGCCGCAATCCAGCGCCGAAGCACAGGCGCAGAACCTGGCGCGGCTGGCGCGCCTGTTGCCGGAATACGCCATTGCCGAATCGACGGCTGGGCAGATCGCCGGGAATCAGGCCGGCGAGCGCGCGGTGGCACGCGACCGCTTGCCGCTGATTGGCGCTGTCCCCGATCTGCAGTCGGTCCGGGCACAAATGAGGCGACTCTCCGGCGCACAATTGGCCGATCTGCCCCGCCTGCCCGGCCTGTACTGCGCAACCGGCTTTGCCTCGCGGGGCATCATCTGGTCGGCGCTGGCCGGCGAACTGCTGGAATGTGCGTTGGAGAACACGCCGCTACCCATTGAAAGCGAACTGGCCGATGCGGTGGATCCGGCGCGCTTTGCCCTGCGCCTGCTGCGCCACGGACGGCTGTGATGCTGCGCCGCCGGGAGTTGGCGCGGGAGTTGGCGCGGAAGTTGGCGTTGCGATCGCGTAAAATGCGCCCTCTTTGAGAAAGACCCGCATGATCCGTACCCGTTTTGCCCCCAGTCCCACCGGCTACCTGCACATTGGCGGCGCCCGCACCGCGCTCTACAGTTGGGCCTACGCACGCCGGCACGGCGGCAAATTCATCCTGCGCATCGAGGACACCGACCGCGAGCGCTCAACCGAAGCCTCCATCCAGGCGATCCTGGATGGCATGCACTGGCTGGCGCTGGATTACGACGAAGGGCCGGTATTCCAGATGCAGCGCCTGCCGCGCTACCGCGAAGTCGCCGAACAATTGCTGAAGGATGGCCACGCCTACCCCTGCTATGCGAGCCGCGCGGAACTCGATACCTTACGCGAGGCGCAGCGCGCGCGGGGGGACAAGCCGCGCTACGACGGTCGCTGGCGTCCCGAGAACGTGAAGGCGAATGGCCTCAAACCGCCGCCGGATACCCAGCCGGTCATCCGCTTTCGCAACCCGGATGCGGGCGAGGCGAGCTTCCACGATCGGGTGAAGGGTACGATCAGCGTGGCCAACACGGAGCTCGATGATCTGGTCATCCTGCGTGCCGACGGCGTACCCACCTACAACTTCGGCGTGGTGGTGGATGACCTGGACATGTCGATCACCGATGTCATCCGCGGTGATGACCACGTCAACAACACCCCGCGGCAGGTAAACATCATGCAGGCCCTGGGCGCGCAACTGCCGCGCTTCGCGCACGTGCCCATGATCCTTGGCGCCGACGGCGAGCGCCTCTCCAAGCGCCACGGCGCAGTGAGTGTCATGCAATACGCCGATGACGGTGTGCTGCCCGAGGCGCTCCTCAACTATCTCGCGCGCCTGGGCTGGTCCCACCGGGACGCCGAGCTTTTTTCCCGCGAGCAGATGGTCGACTGGTTCGACCTGGAGCATGTCAGCCGCTCTGCCGCGCAGTTCGATCCGGCCAAACTGCGCTGGATGAACCACCAGTACCTCAAAGTTGCGGACAACGCCGCGTTGGCCGCGCTGGTGGCGCCGCGCATCGAGCGTGAAGGCGGCGAACTTGCCGGCGGGCCACCCCTGGATGCCGTGGTCGCGCTCTTGAAGGACCGCGCCGAATCACTCAATTTGCTGGCCGAATCGGCCATGATGTTCTATAAGGAACTGCATGCTGACGAGGCACTGCTCGCGCAATACCTCACCGAGGCAGCGAAACCGGCACTGCAGGACTTGGAAACCGCGCTCGGTGCTCTCGGCAACTGGTCCCACGACCCCATCGACGCCGCGATCAAGGACGTGATGAAGCGCCACAAACTGAAAATGCCGGCGCTCGCCATGCCGGTGCGCGTTGCCGTCTTCGGACTCGCGCAGACCCCCGCACTAGCGCAGGTTCTGGCCCTGGCCGGCCGCAAGCGCGTCCTCGCCCGCCTCGCGCAGTACGCCGGTTAAATAGGGTCAGTGTAAATTTATCGGCCTGCCCGGACGGTGTCTTCCGGGCGCCAGTTAACTGGGGTCAGTGTAACTTTATCGGCCTGCCCGGACGGCGCCTGCCCGCTGCTCGGTCCGCAACGCGAGCCTGGCTCAGTGGCCCGGTGTGACAATGACGATCTGGTCGCGGCTCAGATTCAGGAAGGGCACCTGCAGCACGATGCGGCCCTCGGACTCGCGTACCTCGGCATCGGTGATGGCAATGAATATTTTCGCGTCATTGATGTAATCGGTCACCCGCGCGCCGGGAACCAGATCGATGTATCCCCTGATCCGGTAGGTGGGGGTCAGGATGGTGACCTTGGTGCGAGTTTCGATATCGTCTGCCATGCGAGTGCTCCTGTCTATCCGTTGCCGTTCATATTACCCGAAAGCCAATTGGCGGGATTGCCGTATGAAAATGTCCACTTACCATACTCAGGAATGAAATTGTTATATCGTAATTGATATAATACGCCCTTGCCAGCTCACCACCCTGACCGCGCCGCGCCCTGGCAGGCCGGCTCAGGGTTTTTCCGCGTGCAGCCAGCAACTGACTTGATGCGTTGCCGACAGTGACGACACCGCGGGGTAGCGCTCCCGGCATTCGGGAAGCGCATCGCGGCAGCGCGGATGAAAATAACAGCCCGTGGGAGGATTCACCGGTGAGGGCAGTTCGCCCTCCAGTTTAATGACCGTGCGCCCGCCTTCGCCGTCGATCCTTGGCACCGCCGACAGCAGCGCCTGCGTGTACGGGTGCTTCGGCGATTCCAGCACCTCGGCGGCAGTGCCGCGCTCGACAATACGCCCCAGATACATCACCGCCACCTCATGCGCCAGGTACTCGACCACGGCGATGTTGTGGGTGATAAACAGGTAAGCCAGGCCCAGTTCGCTTTGCAGGCGCGCCAGCAGGTTGAGTATCTGCGCCTGCACCGAAACATCCAGCGCGCTGGTGGGTTCATCACAGATCAAGAGGCGCGGCTCGACGGCCAGCGCGCGCGCAATGGCAATACGCTGGCGCTGCCCGCCGGAGAACTCATGCGGATAGCGCGCCAGCGCGGATTGCGGCAGGCCGACCTGGTCGAGCAATTCATGCAGGCGCCGCTCCTGCGCCTGCCGGCTGTCCGCCACTTTGAGCGCAGTCATGCCTTCCTGCAGGATCTCGGTCACCCGCATGCGCGGATTGAGCGAGGCGTAGGGGTCCTGGAAAATGATCTGGAACTCGCGCCGCCGCAGGCGCAGTGCCTCGCCCTGCAGGCGGGTGAGATCCACCCCATCGAACAAGACCTCGCCTGCCGTGGGGCGGATGAGTTGCAGGATGGCCTTGCCCACCGTGGTTTTGCCACAACCGGATTCACCCACCAGCGCAAGCGTTTTGCCTGCGGCGACATCCAGCGTAAGACCGTCCACTGCCTTGACATGGGCCACGATGCGCTTGAATACGCCCTTGCGGATGGGAAAATGCACTTTGAGATCGTTGACCTTGAGCAGTATCGCCCCGTCGGAGCGGCTTTCGCGCGCGACGCCATCGGCTGCCTTGGGCGCGGGTTCTGCCGTGTGCGCACCCTTGGCCTGATCGGCAACCCAATGGCAGCGCACCTGGTGGGCCTCGGGCAAGCTTGTCCAGCCCGGCGATTCCTGGCGGCAGCGCGCGTACACAAACTCGCAGCGCTCGGCGAAGCGGCAGCCGCGAAACTGCGTATTCAGCGGCGGCACCTGCCCCGGTATGACCGCCAGATCGGCACCACGCCGGTTCGCGCCGGGCAGCGATTCAAAGAGCTTTTTCGAGTAAGGATGCTGCGGGCGGGAGAAAAATTCCGCGCGCCCGGCAACTTCGACGAGCTCACCCGCATACATCACCGCGACGCGCTGCGCCATGCCAGCCACAATGCCCAGGTCATGGGTGATCAACAGGATCGCCATGCCGCGCTCGGCCTGCAGTTTTTTGAGCAAGTCGAGCACCTGCGCCTGTATGGTCACATCCAGCGCCGTGGTCGGCTCATCGGCCAACAGTATTTCGGGTTCCGCGGCCAGCGCCATGGCGATCATCACCCGCTGCTTCAAGCCCCCCGATAACTGGAACGGATACTCTCCCGTGCGCCGTGCCGCATCCGGGACGCCCACCGCTTCCAGCAGTTCGATGGCGCGACGCTGTGCGGCTTCTCCCTTGAGCCCCAGATGGCGCTCGACCACCTCCTCGATCTGCCGCCCCACCGTCATCACTGCATTCAGGCTGGTTGCGGGTTCCTGGAAAATCATGGCGATGCGCCGGCCGCGCACATTGCGCATGGCGGCCTCGGGCAGCGTGAGCAGTTCCTCGCCCTGCAGGCGCACCGAACCTGCAGCGATGCGCCCGGCCTCCGGCAACAGGCGCATGATGGAAAGTGCCGTCATCGATTTGCCGCAACCGGATTCGCCCACCAGCGCAAAAGTTTCGCCCCGCTGAATATTCAGCGATATGCCGTCCACCGCGCGCGTAGGCGGACCATTACCGTCAATTTCGGTGCGCAGGTTCTCGATTTCGAGGACGCTATTCATTGCATGGCACTCATGGGCGGACCGCCTGTGGTCAGATTGTTAAGGAAAACCTGAATAAATCCCATTTTCCAGCAACACGCCAGACGTTTCCCTCTGATATTGAGGATATACAAGGGGCGAAGCCCCCCCTTGTTCGGTACTTCTTCCCTCTGATATTGGGGGTATACAAGGGGCGAAGCCCCCCTTGTTCGGTACTTCTTCCCTCTGATATTGGGGATATACAAGGGGCGAAGGCCCCTTGTTCAATACTTCCTTAATGCACGGTGTGACTGGCAATGGGCTTTTCATTGTGGCAATCGGGATCATGCGGCTGCAGTTTTGATATTGATCCTCACCCGCGGATCAAAGGCATCGCGCACCGCGTCGGCAAACAGATTGGCCGCCAGCACCAGCACGAACATGAAAACAAAGGCCGCGGAAAGCGACCACCAGACCATGGGTTCGCGCCCCATTTCCAGGCGCGCCGAATTGATCATGGTGCCGAAGCTGGTCATCGAGGGATCGACACCCACACCCACATAGGAAAGCACCGCCTCGGCCAGCACCAGGCCGGAAAAATCCAGCACCAGCGATATCAGCACCACGTGCATGACGTTGGGCAGCACATGACGCGAGAGGATGCGGGCGTGGCCGACGCCGAAGGCCTGCGCGGCCTGCACATACTCGAATTCGCGCAGTTTCAGGACTTCACCGCGCAGGAGGCGCGCGAGCCCTGTCCAGCTGGTGAGGCCGAGGATGATGCAGAGGAATAGCAGCCGCAAATCGGCGCGCTGCACCGCCGTCGGAAACAATTCCGGATGGGTGTCGATATAGACCTGCATCAGCAGCACCGACGCGGCGATCAGCAGCACACCGGGAATCGAATTGAGCGTGGTGTAGACATACTGCACCACGTCATCCACCCAGCCGCGAAAGTAGCCGGCCGTGACACCGGCAAATACTGCCAGCGGCAAGAGCACCAGCGTAGTCAGCGTGCCTATCACGAGGCCCGTGCGTATGCTCTTCAGCGCCAGGTAGAGCACATCCTGGCCGACCTTGTCGGTGCCGAGGATGTGGTACTGGGTGCACAGTGCCAGCGCGGGTCCCCAGACCGCGAACAAAACGCCGAGCATAATGAACACTGCGCGCCAGGGCACGCGCGTCTCGCCGCGCCAGATCATCTGCCATGCGCGCGCGCTAGTGATAGTGGCGCTGCGCGCCAGCGCCGCAACTCCGATACCCGCCACCAGCAACCATGCCAGCAAGGCCATGGCCAGCGCCTGCAATACACGCACCGCAATATCGCGGTCACGCCCGGTTTCGTCCTTGAGATGGGCGCCGCCATGATGCAAACGCGGAAACTCGCGCTTTTGCAGGGCGGGTGCGCCATTCACGCCCGGAATTTCAATGTTCTCCCTGGAGTAGGCGCGGGTTGCAAAAGGTGCCGAGTAAGTACGCTCCTGACGCATGCGCAGGGGCGCAGCCACCGCATCCAGTACCGACAACACCTCCACTGCATAGATGGCATTGCCCTGCGCATCCTTTTTGTCCAGCGCCGGCCGGTAATGCAGGGAATCCAGCAGACCTACCACCACAAAGCCCGCCAGCACCACCAGCGCGGCCATGCCCGAAGAACTTTCGGTGACCCGCAGCCAGGTTGCCAGCATATGCGGGCTGCGCCTGACCTGAAAGTAATAGGCGACGATCACTGCAATAAGCAGGAAGATGAGCGCGTCGGTCCAGAGGATGACTGGCATCGTTATTCCAGCCTGATCCGCGGATCAACCATGGTGTAGGAAATGTCGGTCAGCAGCAGCCCAACAATGTAGAGCACCGAGCCGATGAAAACCATGGCGCGCACGATGGCGAAATCCTGCGCCTGGATGGCGTCGATGGTATAGCTGCCCAGGCCCGGGATACCGAAAAAGGACTCGGAGATCAGACTGCCCATGAAGAGTGTCGGGATCACCACGACCACGCCTGTCAGGATGGGAATCATCGCGTTTTTCAGTACGTGGCGGAACATCACCACGTTTTCGGAAAGCCCCTTGGCGCGGGCGGTGCGCACGTAATCCTTGCCCATTTCTTCGAGAAAGAAAGTGCGATACCAGCGCGCACCAGCACCGATGCCGCCTATCACCCCCACCGCCACCGGCAGCACCAGAAACTTGAAGGCGTCGGTGCCTCCGTTGAAACCCGAGATTGGCACCAGGTTCCATAGCTTGGAGATGAGGTACTGGCCGCCGATGATATAAAACAGACCGGAAATGGACATCATTGCCACACACAGCACCACACCCCAGAAATCCAGATAGCTGGCGCGAAAGAACGCCATGAGCAAGGCCATGGTGATATTGACCAGCAGCCCCACAATGAACACCGGCAAGGCAAGAGCAAGGCTGGGCCCCATGCGGGAGGTGATTTCATGGCCGATGGAGCGTCCATCATCGGCGTTGCCAAAATCGAACACGAATAGGCGCACCGACTTCTCGAAGAAGATGGTCTCAGTCGCTTTGCCCGTGCCGCTGGCAGCGGCGTTGTACAAGAGGGGCTTGTCGTAGCCGCGCTCGGCCTTCCACTTTTCGATGGCCTCCGGCGTGACGCGTTTCACGCCCAGTTGCATGCGCGCGATGTCCTCGGGCGTGTTCACCACGAAAAAGAGGGCAAAGGTGAGCAGGTTCACCCCGATCAGGATCGGGATGGCATACAGCGTCCTGCGGATGATGTAGGCGAGCATGTCGTCTATCCCGCCCGCGCTGCCGATGGTGCGGCGGACGCGGGCCGCGCCGCCATACGCTCCCGCCGCCGATAGCTGAGCCAGGCGGGAATCGTGCCGATCACCAGCAGCGCGAGAATGAGGACAATGGGCCAGACCAGCGGATCATTCCATTCGCTGCGCCGCCGTTCGCGGAGTTCTGTGTCGATGCGATGAAATTTCAGGCCGTTGCGCGCCATGTTGTTGGGCTTGTTGTTCTTCATCCAGGCATGCGTCAGGCTGTAATCCTTGGGATGGAATCCCCATACCCAGGGCGCGTCCTCGCGCGCAATCTTGACCATCTGATCGATGATCGCCTGGCGCTCTTTGCCGTTGTCCATGTTCTTCATCTGCTCGAACAGACGGTCATAGGCGGGATTGGAATAATTCGCGGCATTCTCGCCCTGCGTCTTGGCGCGCGACTGCGCGCCGTTCAGGAGGAACATGAAATTCTCGGGATCCGGATAGTCCGCATTCCAGCCCAGAAAGAACAACTGCGTGTTACCCGCGCGGATTTTCTCCTGGAAGCGATTCCAGTCGGTGGCGCGTATTTCAAGCTGGATGTTCAGCTTGGCGAACTGACGCCGGTACCAGTCAAGGCGCGCCTTGTCGCCAGGACCGCGCGCCACGGTATCCAGGTAAAGCACCAGCGGCTGGCCGGTGTTCTGGTCCCGCCCGTCCGGAAATCCGGCTTCGGCCAGCAGGCGTTTGGCGTTCTCCAGCGGCTTTCGTTTAGGTTTGCCGTCGACCCAGTCATAGACCACGGGATTCACGCCCTCCTGGCCGTCACGATAACCAAATAAGCCCGGCGGCAGCGGCCCCATGCCGGGAATGCCGCGGCCGTTGGCAAATATTGAAATGAATTCCTCCCAGTCCACGGCGATCGACACCGCCTGGCGCAGCTTCTTCGCTCGATCCGAAAGGCTGCCCACCACCGGATCGAAAAAATTGAACGCGAGGTAGAAGGTGCTGGTGCCGACCGAGGTTCGCAAGCGGATGCCACGTTGTTCCATCTGCGGGGAAAGCGCCGCCTCCCCCTCCAGGCCGATGCGTACCGCCTGATCGAAATTGTCCGAGCTGATTCCCGAATTGTCGTAATAGCCCTGCAGGAATTTGTTCCAGTAGGGAATGCCTTCCTTTTCACGGCTGAACACGATGCGCTCGACGAAGGGCGCCATCTTGCCGGCATCCGCAAGCAGGCCCGCTTCGGCATCCCCTGGCTCGCCTTCCGACGGATAGGCTTCGCCGCGGAAATTGGGATTGCGCTTGAGGACCATGCGGGAATTGGGATTGTTTTCGGTCAGCATATAAGGCCCCGTGCCCACCGGGTACCAGTCGAGCGTCAGGTTGCGCCCCTCGTTCATACCGCGTTGCGCATAGAATCGGTCCGCCTCCCAGGGTATAGGCGCAAAAAAAGGCATGGCCAGCCAGTAGACAAACTGCGGATACTTGCCTTTCACCCTGACCCGGTAGGTGTGGCTGTCCACCACCGTGACACCCGACAGCGGATAGTCGCGCAGGTCCAGCCACGGCAGTCCGCGGTCGGCCTTGCCATGGCGCGCTTCGTGTTCGGCGAGGATGCGCTTGTTCTCCTTCTGCAAGGCTTCCGAAAGCTCTTTCAGGCCGACGATGTACTCGCTCATGTGGCCGAAAATCGGCGACACAATGCGCGGATGCGCCAGGCGCTTGATCTCGTAGACGTAATCCTCGGCCAGTAGCTCGCGGGTGCCGGTTTCCGGGAAATCGGCAATTTCGTACTTGCTGCTGATCTCTGCTTTGGAGAGATCCAGGTAACGCGGCTTGCCACTGGCGTCCCTGGCAAATGCCGGATGCGGCTGATACAGGATTCCGGGGCGGATGCGAATCTCGTACTCGCTGTAGGCCACACGCGCCACGGGCGCATTCTCAGGAAGCGCCCTGCCCTGCGCATCGTAAAGTTTCGCCTTGGGAACCTCTGTTGCCGTGGCCGTGATCAATTCGTAGGGGCGCTTCAGGTAGTGGTATTGCAGCGGCGGCTCATAGACCTGCGAGGTGAATTCGGCCTCGTCCGAGGTATAGGATTGAGCGGGATCAAGATGCTTGGGCCGCTCGGAAAACGAGGTGTACAACACGCTCTTGCCGTGATCGGATTCCGGATAGGGACTGTTCCAGATCTCGCCGCATCCGGCGATTCCAAGAATAATCAACAATATAGTGATACGCAGTCCGTGCATGGCGACAGAGTGTATCGAAAAGGCTCCTGTTGCGGGCAGCCTCTGGAAGCGCTCCGGTATAATTTCGCCATCAACAAGAAAGGACTCCGGAATGAGGCTGCTCGCGAATAAACGCATACTCGTCACAGGACTGCTCAGCAACCGCTCGATTGCCTGGGGGATTGCCCGCGCGGCACAACGCGAGGGGGCGCAACTCGCCTTTACCTACCAGAACGAACGCTTCCAGGGGCGCGTTACCGACATGGCAGCGGAACTGGGCTCAAAACTGGTATTTCCCTGCGATGTGGCAAGCGACGAGGAAATTGCCAGGCTGGCTGCGGACCTTGGTGCGCAATGGGATGGCATGGATGGTCTGGTCCACGCCGTTGCCTACGCGCCGCGCGAAGCCATCGCCGGTGATTTTCTGGAGGGCATGTCGCGCGAAGGATTTCGCGTGGCCCACGATGTCTCCGCCTACAGCTTTCCGGCGCTTGCCAAGGCGTTCTCAGTGCAACTGACCGCACGCCGCGGTGCTCTGCTGACGCTGACCTATCTGGGTGCCGAACGCGCCATACCCAGCTACAACACCATGGGGCTTGCCAAGGCCAGCTTGGAGGCGGCGGTACGTTATCTGGCGGGCAGCCTGGGGCCCAAAGGCGTGCGAGTCAACGGCATTTCCGCAGGCCCGATCAAGACTCTGGCCGCCAGCGGCATCGCCGGATTCGGAAAGATACTGAAGCATGTGGAGCAGTTCGCCCCGCTGCGGCGCAACGTCAGCCTTGATGATGTCGGCAACGCCGCCGCTTTCCTGCTATCCGATCTCGCCGCGGGAATCACCGGCGAAATCGTGCATGTGGATTGCGGCTACAGCAACGTGGCGGTGTGCATTCCCGAAGATAGTTAAGTGTAATTGGGGTCAGTGTAACTTTAACAATTACCGCAAAACATCAATTGGCGCTATCGCCGTTAAAGTTACACTGACCCCGTTTAATTAGCGGGTTTGGGGTCGAGCGCTTTCGCGTTGATGACGACCTTGGTTTCGGCACGCAAGGCCTGCAGGTAGGCGCGGAATTCAGTGGCGCCCATCGCCCTGCCCAACTCGGTCTGGGCATTTTTTTCCGCCTTCTCATCCAGTTTTAGCGGCACCACCTTGGTAACGCGGATCAGAACGTAGCTGTCGCTCAGGTCAACGCCCGCGTAGGCCGGCAACTTGCTGCGGTCCAGGCGAAATGCAGCCTCGAGCACCTCAGGCGGGATCTGCTCCCCCCCGTCGCGGCCCAGCGTTTTCGGCGCGGAGAAAGGCGCCGTTGCTGCCCCGCCCTTGCGTAACTGCTCCAGACGCTCCGCGCCCTGCTTCCATGCCATAGCCGCGGCTTCCTTCTGCACCAGTTGCCGGGTTACTTCGGCCTGCACTTCCTCAAGCGGTCTGAGTGCCGCGGGCTTGTGTTCCACAACACGAGCCGAAATCATCACGCCCTGGGCAATTTCCATAGCCTCGGAATTGCGATGGTTCTTCATCACATCCTGCGAGAACAGCGTCGCGACCACCCTCGGATTGGCAAGCTGCGGAATCTTCGTGCCGCCGCGTGTCACCCAGCCGCCATCCCTTATTGCGAGTTTGAAGCGCTCGGCCACCGGCTTGAGCGAATCGGACTGCTCATACACCATGTTGGTGAACTGCTCGGCTGCCTCGGCATATTTGCGTCCGGCGCGCTGCTTGACAAGCTCTTTCTCAATCTCGGTGCGCACTTCCGCAAGTGGCTTCAATTTCCCCGGAACAATCGAGGTGAGACGCAGTATATGGAAGCCGAAATCGGTCTCCACCGGCCCGTTGATCTCGTTCAGCTTCATGGAGAAGGCTAGATCCTCGAACGCCTTGGCGATCATCCCGCGGGAAAAAAGACCGACGTCCCCGCCTTTATCCGCGGATCCCGGATCATCGGAATTTTTGCGCGCGAGTTCAACAAAGCTGGCAGGTGTCTTCCTGGCCTGCGCCAGCAGATCTTCCGCGCGCGTGCGCGCCTTGGCTTTTTCCGCATCATTCGCGCCCTGCTTGACTGCGATCAGGATATGGCTCGCCTGGCGCTGCTCCTTTTGCTCGTACTGTGCGCGCCTCTGCTCATAGGCCGCGCGAACTTCTTCCGCCGTCACCGGTTCCGCCGCCATCAGCGCTTCGCCGTCGAGCTGCACGTATTCGACCTTTACCTGCTCGGGAATTTCAAAGCGCTTGCGATTGGCATCGTAATAAGACTTGATGGATTCCGCTGTGACCTTGACCTGCCCCGTGAAAGCAGTGACAGGCAAAACAGCAGTGGAAATCTCCCGGCTTTCGCCGGCAAGGCCCGCCCATTCGCGGGCAATAGCCTTCGACACCAGGCCTCCCTCGGCGACGGCGGAACTCAACTGCTGCACCAAAAGATCGCGCCGCAAGCTGTTTTCGAACATCTCCGGGGTCATGCCGATCCCGCTATCGTTGCGCTCGTTGCGCAATGCCTGCACGTAGAGCTCGCGGGAGAATTTTCCATTATCAAGGAAGGCCGACGTCGCCGCGATGATCTCGCGCAGCGTTTCATCGGTTACCGCCATTCTTGACTTGAGCACATGCTGGGTGACCAGGCGCTGCATGATCATGTTCTCAAGGATTTCGCTGCGGGTCTCCCAGGTGTCAAACACCGCGGCATCATAATTTCGTCCCAGCAACTGCTGCATGCGCTCCTGCTGGCTGCGCAACTGTGTGGTGAATTCCGCTTCGCTGATTCCGATCCCGGCCACCTTGGCGACGTCGCCGCCCGCCACTCCAACGCGCTGATAGGAATCGATTCCCATCAGGGCAAACGGTGGAATGATCACCAGCATGAGCAGGATTTGCAGTAGGCGTTTGTTATTGGCGATGAAACTGAACATGGTGTCGGCAAATCTCCCAATTCGGCTACAAGGTGCCGTTCAAGCGAAAAAGGCGAACTGCGGTTCGCCTTTCAGTATTTTGGCGGCGTGGATGTCCGCCAATAAAAAGCATAATAGTGTGTTTTTATCAGGTTTTATTATCTGCCGGTCAGAAGCACCCACAAATTCACCAATAACAAAAACGAGCTATTACGCTTACGAAAAGGCCAAGAATTCTAGCACACGGTAAGTAAGTAAATGGACCCAGTTCCACTGCTGCGTTATATGGACAGCACGTGCGACCTTACACATGCTTTCACCATTTCGCTCTCCTCTAAACATTGAAGCCATGCTCCTTGAACCAGCGCACCGAGCCGGGATGAAGCGGCACATCCCGTGGCGATGATGGCGTCTCTTCTCCGAGGGAGCCTACGCCGGCAAATGGTGCCCAGGGGTTGTCCTCGTCCCACTGGCATTGGTCCACTCGCGCTGCGATGGCCTCGACCACTTTGTATGCTTGTTCCTCGGGGAGCGACTCGCGCGCATAAAGCGGCCAGCCACCGTAATCGATGCAAGGGTAATCCTGCTTGAGGTTCGAATAGATGCCTGCGGGCATGACGACCCGCCGCCAGCCGATCTCGCTCAAGCTGCGATGCGCCTCATCATCGAGCGTAAAGGGTTCGTATCCATCCGCGAGTGCCTGATTGAACCAGGTGGTGATCCCTTCGTCGAACACCGCGTCCACGCTCCCCGCGCGCATCGCCTCCATGCGTCGCGGGTCTCCAGGCCCCCCGTTCAACTGAAGGCTGCCGCCCCAGCTCTCGATATCTGCAAGCGAGAACCCGTACAAACCGAGCATCTGATCGACAAAAACACGCGTGGAGTGAGTGGCATCCTCACGGGTGGAGATTCGCAAGGGCATGCGCTTCTCCTTGATGTCAGCGAGGGAATTGATACCCACGCGTGGATGAAACATGAGTACGAACCGGTCCCACGAAGGATAGTTCGCGACAATGCGCAGTGGCAGCGGCTTATTGAAAAGCCCCGTGCCGCGATACGCCTGGGTGAGAAGTGCCGAGGGATTCACAATCGCGATCTCAAGCTCGCCCCTCGCCACGGCGTGCGCGAGGATGGGTGAGCCGCTCGACATCCGAAGCTTCGGCTTGTACGCATCACCCGAGCCGCTCCCTACGGTGATGCACACATCGCGGTTGCCGGTGTAGGGCTCGAGCGGATTGCCGGCAATGTGCAAGCCGATTTCCCACAACAGCTTGGCGCGCACGAAATTTGCGCCGCGTGGCAGCGATTCCATCATCTAAGGACTCCTGGGAGTGATTTATCGTTCCATTGTTATATTGGCGGCCTTGATGATCCTGCCGAAGGCCTCGATGTCAATGCGAATCTGTTTTGCGTACTCGTCCGAACCCTGGATCGCCGGTTCAAAGCCGATCTTCTTCAGTGTCGCTTCCATCTCCGGCTCCTTGAAGAACTTCATGCACGCCGCCTCAAGCGAGGTAATCACGGACCTCGGCGTTCCCGCAGGTGCGAAAAGACCCATCCAGTTCGAGAGGTTGAATCCCGGAAAACCCTGCTCGGCGATCGGGATGATGTCTGGCGCGACCGTCGAGCGCGTCGAGGTCGAGAGTCCGAGCGGCAGCACCTTGCCGGCCCGGATCTGGCTGAGCGACGACTGCACACCAAAGACGCCAAAATCAAGGTTGCCGCCGAGCAGCGCCTGCATGTTGTCCTGCGCGCCCTTGAAGGGCACGTGAATCATGCTCAACCCACCCGCTCGGTAGAGGAGCGCCTCCATGATGAGGTGGTGCGAGGAGCCGACGCCGCTCGATCCGTAACTGAGCTTGCCTGGTCGTGCCGCCACGTATTTCACGAAGTCCTGAATATTGCGCACCGGCGTACCGGCGCGTGTGGCGATCGTGTGCGGCGCATCAGCGAAGCGCATGATGGGTGAGAAATTCTTTACTGCGTCGAAGGGCATATTCGGATTCATGCCGGGCAGAATGCCAAACACAATCGTGGTACCCAGCAGGAGCGTATAGCCGTCCGGCTTCGATTTTGCGACGTAATCGGAGCCGATCAGATTGGCCGCACCCGATCGATTTTCGACAAAGAAAGGCTGGTTGTAGTGAGCCGCGAGTTTCTGCACCAGGATGCGGGCGAAGGTGTCGGGCGCACCGCCTGCGTTCGTTGGAACCACGAGGCGAACCTGACGCGCCGGGTAGTTCTCTTGCGCCACCGCGGCCACCGCCAACAGGGCGAGCGTCGCCAGCAATAATTTCAGCACCTGCTTCAACATTGGGTCCGCTCCTTCAAAGCCGCCGATATGCTTGATGTACCAGACAATCAGGAACTGCGCTGAGTGTGTGTCGCTGATTTACAGCCATAGGCCACCGCCATCTGCGTATGTTACCGGCTTCGCGAATCCGCTTAAATCTAGCGGTCAAAAACGATTGCTTTTATGGCAGCAAGCGTCCAACTGCCGCGCTTGCTGCCATTACCAAGCGTATGGCCCCTCCACCGCATCAAGGGTTCGCCTCGCCAGGCTGCACAAGGCCGCAGCCTGCCCTTGACCCGGCTGCGAGGCTGGTCGACTGCCCTCGCCGTTCCAATCACCAAAGCACAAAGCAGAGCAGGCAAGTTTACTTAACGATATTGATTTGTATAGAGAAAACGGTAATCACAATAAGTGATGGTCAGCGCGACCATTCCCTCAACTAATTTGAATAAATTTCCACGCCCCAAGGGGCAGGGTATTAACTGCCACCGACCCAACTGCCTTCGCCCCAAGGGGCGGGGAATTGAACCCGGAGAGATTAAAAAAGCCCGATCTGCCATCAAATATCTTGGTCGCGCTCAGCAGGGAATCCGGGGCATGCATAACACCGGCGCCGCACCTCCAAAGATCTGCCACAGATCTACCCGGCGCGCCCGCAGAACGCTCGCAGAGATCGCGTGTGCTCTGCTACAGTTGCGCCGTGCCGGCTCGCAGCCCCGTGATACGGCAGCATTCCCGGAGGATAGATCATGCAAGGCCCTGCGATCACCCGCGTATTGCTACCCGTGCTGTTGTTAATTTTTGCCGCCAATGCCTTTGCACAGACCGGCGGCAAGACCATCCGCTGGATAGTGCCCTTCCCGCCCGGCGGCATTACCGATGTGTTGTCCCGTCTGATTTCGGCGCAGATATCACCCGCACTCGGCCAGACCATCGTGGTCGAAAACCGCGCCGGCGCCGGCGCCACGATAGGCACCGAGCTGGTGGCCAAGGGACCGCCGGATGGCAGCATGCTGATGATCGCGGGTCCTATCGTTCCCACGATGCCCATGCTCTACAAGAACCTGTCTTTCAATCCGATCAAGGATCTGCAACCCGTGGTGCAGGTGGGCTACACCAGCAACGTGCTGGTGCTCTCGCAAGAGCACCCGGTCAACAGCGTCAAGGAATTGATCGAAGAGGCCAGAGGCAATCCGGGCAAGCTCAACTACGCCTCGGTAGGCCGCGGTTCTTTCCATCAACTGGCGGCAGTGCAGTTTATGCAGGACACCGGCACGAAATTCACCGAAATCAGCTACAAGGGCGTCGGCGACAGCACCCGCGCGATCATTGCCCGGGACGTTGACTTTCAATTCGACAATATGGTGTTCTCCCTGCCCCTGGTCCGCGCTGGCAAAATGAAGGCGCTGGCAGTGACCTCGCGTGAGCGCGATCCCGCGCTACCCGCTGTGCCAACCATGATAGAGCTGGGTTTTCCCGAGTTCGTGTTCCTGACCTGGAACGGAATATGGACCACCGGGGGAACACCCGCGGAAACGGTGTCGCGTTACGAGAGCGCCATTCGCAAAGTGCTCGCCAATCCCGAATTTGCCGGCTCGGTGCAGAAATTCGGCATTCGTATCACCAATCTCGGCTCGCGGGAGATGGCGAAAATCATTGACGAGGAAACCGTACGCTGGACGCGCGTGCTCGGTTTTGCCGGCATCAAGCCCGAATGAACCGCGCAGGCTGGCAAAGGAATCCAGACCATGAGTGAACACCCGCGACTGCCCCCTCTGCCCTGGGACACGCACGCAGAACTAAAGGACGGCTTCCAGGCATTCCGCGCGCGCCTTGGATTTGCGCCGAACAGCATGATGATCCTGCAGCGTCGCCCGGCGAGCGTCAAAGCCTTCCGCCAGGCAACGCAGGCCATGAGTGGCGAAGGCAGCCTCATCGATGCCGCGACCAAGGCAATGATCACGCTGGTGGCCAGCCGCGTGGCAGACTGCCCCTATGTACTCGCGCATTATGCCCATGCCCTGCTTCATGCCGGCGCCGAGGACAAGCTCGCGGCGATACACGAGTATCGCGGGAGCAAGCTGTTTTCGAACAAGGAAAAGACCACGCTCGATTATGCCCATGCCGCCGCATCGATACCCAACGCCGTGAGCGATGCGCTTTTCGCCTCCATGCGCGTCCACTGGAGCGATGAAGAACTGGTGGACATCACCTCGCTCATCGCCCTGTACGGTTTTTTCGACCGCTGGAACGCCAGCATGGCAACGCCACTGGAACCCGAGCCGCTGGAAGTGGCGAAAAAATATCTGGCACCCCATGGCTGGAAGCCCGGACGGCACGCGCCGGGCTGATGCGCATCCTGCAGCGCCGCAGAATCGCGCGACGGCACCCGGAAAGTCATCAGCTGACGAGTCGCAACTTTAATTCCCGCCCAGCCGGCCGCGCGAATCAGCAGGCGACGGGCCGCGGCTATTACTGCTTTGCGCTAACATGTTCTCTTTTCCAACGCTGCCGGCCTGATTGGAATCAGTTGAGCCGCGATGTAGTGCCGCTGCCTCACGCAGCCTCGCCCTGCATGAAGCTCGGCAGATTGATCTGACTGGAGATACGGGATGGCGTATGCGGAAAGCGTCGGCGGCAAGCTGCATTACGAGGAGATAGACCTGGTCGCGCCGTGGGAGAAGAAGCGCGAAACCATCGTCTTCCACCATGGAATCGGCGCATCGGCCGGAATCTGGACCGAATGGATCCCGGAATTAATGACGCGATATCGCATCGTGTGCTTCGACATGCGAGGCTACGGCCGATCGCACATTCCAGCGCCCGATGCCAAATGGTCTCTCGACCTACTTTCAGGCGACATGCTGGCAGTAGCCGATGCGGCAGAGGCCGAAAAAATACATCTCGTCGGCGAATCGATCGGCGGAACGATCGCGCTTTACTGCGCCATCAAAAACCCGGAGCGGGTGATTACTCTGACGATCAGCAATGGAGCTGACGTCGGTTCTCCTCTGCAGCGGGTGCACGAATGGCGGCAGCAGATCGACAAGCAGGGCATCAAGGGCTGGTCTGAGCAATTCATGCGAGATCGTTTTTACGAGGGCGAACTTGAAGAGCCCAAGCGTATTTGGTACGCGCGTCAGCAGGAGGCCTGGACGCGCGACTCGATTCTCAACGCACTCGGAGTGCTCGTTGGTACAGACCTGCGGTCGCAACTCGGCTCTGTGCAATGTCCGGTATTGCTGTTACACGGCGATTCGAGCCCGTTCATTCCGGTCAACGTGATGGTGGATATGCACCATAACCTGCCCGATTCGCGTCTGCAGGTCTTCGCGCACGCGAAGCATGGCCTGCCGTTCTCGCATGCCAAGCAATGTGCGCAGGCGCTGCGCGAATTTCTGGATGCGTGTTCATAATGGCCCGGAGCACGTATTGCGTGTGGGCTTACGAAATGGACCGCCTGCGCGTGTCGGATTTTTCTACATGGTGGCTGTCTGTAAATCGCAACCTATTGATGAAGCATGATATTCCGTTATGGCACGCCGCGATAAACTGGTAGCGATGAAACTCGCCCCTTGGAAGACGAAAAACAGGGGGAAGGTCAATTACACGCAATGCTTCATCGGTTCCGAAGCCTCTGACTGGATTGTCAGCAATCTTGGTGCAACGCGGCCCCAAGCTATTCGACTTTACGAGCGCATGGTCGATAAAGGGCTGGTTAAGCATGTCTTGGAGGAACATCATTTTAAGGATGCCAACCTGTATTATCGATTCACGCCACGTCCGGAGTGAACATTTTCCCAGGCCAGATCGATTTGCCAAGACAATTTTCAGCGGATCACCAAAAAGAATTGCAGGAATAGATTTACGTAAAATCGCTCACTATTGGAGAATTAAATGAATAGATGCTGCAGTGTCTTTGTTACGTTTTCTGCTTTATTCGCCGCAATCTCCACGCCGGCCTTGTCAATCATTCCATTCCAAACCCGTGATAATTGTGGTGCCCTCTTCGCCCGGTGGGGCTACGGATGTTGACGCCGGCCTCGAATTGACCACCAGTGCCGGTTGAAAGCTCACAAGAAACAAAACTTGCCTCTTTTTAATGCAATTCCGCGCACTGCTCAGGCATAGCCCCTTGTTTCTTTAAGAACGCCTAGCTCGCCCAGGGCTTGGGATGCTGACCAGGAACAATGGACTGCTTAGCCAGGCCGGACGACCTTCCGTGAACAGATATGATGGTCAAGGTCTGGATTGGCGCATTGTGGGGTAAGTGATCAGTTTGAGGCTGTCGAAATAGTAGGCTTGTTTCTCCATGACTATACTGGTAAGAATCACAGTATTGAATCACAGTATTTTTGCACGCCGCCCACACTATGCTCCCTCCGCTTGAGACGCTCAGCCAATCCCCCGAGAGTAGCCAGGAGGATGCGCCTGCATTCGAGTGCAAGGTTATATCCCACCGAATCAGTGCTGGTTTTCCGTCTCCGGCCGGCGACTACGTCGAGGAAGGACTCGATCTCAACGACTACCTGGTTCGCAACAAACCGTCGACCTTTATGTTCGCGGTCAAGGGTGACTCGATGCTCGGGGCCAGCATTGAAAGCGGCGACAAGGTAGTTGTCGATCGCGCACAGCACCCCAAGCATAACGACATCGTAATTGCGGTCGTTGACGGCGAATACACCATCAAACGCTTATTCTTGAATCAAGGCCGCGTTGAACTTCACCCAGAAAACCCCTCCTACCAGCCGATCGTGTTCAACGACGGGGAGGAACTCCAAGTTTGGGGCGTGGTGGTCGGCTTGGTGAGGCGCTACGCGTCCTCGGGCTAATCGTGCCCTGCACGCCTCAATTCGCGTTGGTGGACGTGAACAACTTCTACGTTTCCTGCGAGCGCGTTTTTCAGCCGAAACTGGAACATACCCCCATGGTGGTGCTATCGAACAATGACGGGTGTGCGGTTGCCCGCAGCAACGAGGTCAAGGCGCTCGGAGTCAAAATGGGTACACCCTGGTTCAAAATGAAAGAATTGGCCAGCCAGCACGGGATCCTGGCGTTTTCCTCGAACTACACCTTGTACGGCGACATGAGCAATCGGGTGATTACGATCCTGAGTGAGTTCGCACCGGACATTGAGGTCTACAGCATTGACGAAAGTTTTTTGCAGATAGAGAGCGTAGCTCATCTCTACGGCGGCGCGCAGGCTATGGGCCAGCAGATGCGCCAGCGGATCAGGCAATGGACCGGACTGCCGGTCTGCGTCGGTATCGGCCCCACCAAGACGCTGGCGAAGTTGGCCAACCATCTTGCCAAGAAGAATGCAGTATTTGATGGCGTGTGCGATCTGCACATACTGTCCCGCCCTGAACGTTTGCAATGGATGGCCGGTATCGATGTCGGGGAAGTCTGGGGCGTCGGTCGGCGCGTTTCCATAAGACTAAAAGAATTGGGCATTCTGTCAGTGCGAGACCTGAGAAACGCTTCGCCCAAGGAAATACGGACGCATTTTGGCGTCGTTATGGAGCGAACCTGTAATGAACTGCGCGGCGTGCCCTGCCTTTATTTGGAGGATGTTGCGCCAGCAAAACAGCAAATCATGTCTTCGCGCAGTTTCGGGACCCCAGTTGAAACACTTGTTGAAATCCGCGAAGCGGTTGCCACCTACGTGGCCAGTAGCGCCGCTAAACTGCGCGAGCAAGGCTCCGTGTCTGGCGCCATTTACGTCTTTGTGCAGACCAATCGCTTCAGGGAAGATGACGCCCAATACAACGCGGGCCTGACCGTGCCCTTGGAAGAACCCAGCGACGACACATTGGTTCTAATAAAAGCAGCACTCGGTGGGCTGGCGAAACTTTACCGTCCAGGCCTTCGTTACAAGAAGGCGGGAATCACGCTGACACTACTTACCGACAAGACCCTCAGGCAAGAGACGTTGTTCGACGATCCTCTGGTCATGGCCAAGTCAACGCGGCTCATGGCGGTGATAGATGCCGTCAATCAGGAGTATGGTCGCGAAACGCTGCGCTCGGGTGCAAGTGGCATCGAGAAGAATTGGGCGACTCGCGCAGAGTTCCGTTCGCCACACTACACCACCCGGTGGGAGGATTTACCGCTTGCCCAGTGAGTGAGCGACAAAACTAGAATATGGGGAGGCTGGAGTTGTTGAGAGTTATGGCATCAAGTTGGATGAGGCTATGCGGCAGGAGGTACTCGCCAAAGGGTTCTATGCTTGGGGGGCAGGGATTCAATAGCTGCTATTCTGTTTCAAAATAAACCAAGATGGCAAACTCACCATATTGAGCATTGCCTCGCCTTGCCCGTCTCTGCACTAACCAGCGGGCGATGCAGAACACAAGCCAGTGAACGATGCGCGTGGATGACGGTTTCCCCAAGGCAAGGGTGGCAGTGCGGACGGGTGTGGACATTATTTTTCTTCATTTGGCCGCTAGGGGGGGGATGGGGGACGTTAGAGGGAAAGCGCCCCCCAAAACACCGCGCAGCGACAAGGGCAATGCTCGGGGCTACCGAGCAGACGCTGCGCACGCTTGGGGCGCGACCCGGTAGCACTTCGGAACGGGGGGGTAAGTGTTCACCATGCCAGCTCGTGGCGCTGGGGCGATCCTGGCGGCGCTGGAAACAGGCGTTTCCGAAATGGTGGGTACTTTGATGGGTACAAAAACAAAACGCCCCGAAAGGCGCATGTTTGCTATGTCAGTGGCGGAGTGGACGGGACTCGAACCCGCGACCCCCGGCGTGACAGGCCGGTATTCTAACCAACTGAACTACCACTCCAAATTTCCTTGCTGCACCGAGCACAGTCAATTTCCCGGTGTTCGGGTGCCCTTCGCTGTGCTGCGGTAGAGCCGCGACACCGAAGAACGAAAAAAAACGTAACCCGGCTGGTGGGTGCTGACGGGGTCGAACCGCCGACATTCGCCTTGTAAGGGCGACGCTCTACCAACTGAGCTAAGCACCCTTCGTCAGGCCGCCTCCCGATGCAATTTCCTACGAAAGCAGGCCTGTAAAGGGGCGCTAGTTTAGCGCATCCTTGAGTGCTTTACCAGCACGGAACTTCGGCACTTTCGCCGCCTTGATCTTGATTGCCGCACCGGTGCGCGGATTGCGGCCCGCGCGGGCGGCGCGTTTGGCGACATAGAAGGTTCCGAAACCAACCAGCGTCACTGTGCCGCCTTTACGCATGGCCGTCTTGATTGCGGTAACGGTTGCATCCAAGGCGCGGCCTGCCGCCGCCTTGGAGATGTCTGCCGAATTGGCAATCTGATCGATAATTTCAGTCTTGTTCACTTCTAGTCCTCCGTGGTTTCAGATAAATTCGAATATCGCGATGGTGACGGATACATTCGATGCGCCGCGCACGAATGCAGATGATTTAACCGCCACGCTACCGAGGTGTCAAGCCTGAATTCAGCCTGCGTGACGATAAGCTCACGATCCGCCGCCAGGCGAATCGTGCTATCCGCCGTCAACAATCATGTCGCCAGCGGTTGCCGGTCACAGTGCCAGCATCTCAACTACATCGCCAGATATCAATCCGTAATCAGTGCGTGACAACCGTGTTCGCGGATTTGTCATCAGCAACCGCAGGGGTGCTGACAGCAGCCACCGGATTAAGCGGCACCGGCGCGCGCTCCAGGGCGTGCTGCAGAACCTGATCAATCCACTTTACCGGGATGATTTCGAGCTGATTCTTGATGTTATCGGGAATCTCGGCGAGATCCTTGACGTTTTCCTCCGGGATCAATACCGTTTTTATTTTCCCCCGGTGCGCTGCAAGCAACTTTTCCTTCAATCCGCCAATGGCCAGGATCTCGCCGCGCAGAGTTATTTCACCGGTCATCGCCACATCCGCACGTACGGGAATACCGGTCATCGCTGACACCATGGCGGTAGTGATTGCGCCGCCCGCGCTTGGGCCGTCCTTGGGTGTCGCGCCTTCGGGCAGGTGCACGTGAATGTCTTTCTTCTCGAAATCCTCGGCAGGGATGCCCAGCTTGTCGGAACGGCTGCGCACCACTGTCAACGCCGCAGCGATCGACTCCTGCATGACTTCGCCCAGTTTGCCGGTGCGCTGCACCTTGCCTTTGCCAGGCATCAGCGCGGCCTCGATGGTAAGCAGCTCGCCGCCCACTTCCGTCCACGCAAGTCCCGTTACCTGGCCAACCTGATTTTGCTTTTCCGCCATGCCGAAACTGTATTTCCGGACCCCTAGGAATTTGTCGAGATTCTTCGCAATCACCGAGATGCGCTTGTCACGGCTCTTGGTGACCAGAATTTTCACGACCTTGCGGCAGATCTTGGAGATTTCACGCTCCAGGCTGCGCACACCGGCTTCGCGTGAGTAATAGCGGACCACATCGCGCAGCGCGCTTTCGGAGATCTGCAACTCCTCTTTGTTCAGCCCGTTGTTCTTCAACTGCTTGGGCAGCAGGTAGCGCATCGCGATATTGACCTTTTCGTCCTCGGTGTAACCCGAGAGGCGTATCACTTCCATGCGATCGAGCAGCGCCGGCGGAATATTGAGCGTGTTCGAGGTGGCGACGAACATCACCTCCGAGAGGTCGTATTCCACCTCGACATAATGGTCGACGAAGGTATGGTTCTGCTCGGGATCCAGCACTTCGAGCAGCGCGGATGACGGATCACCCCGAAAATCCATGCCCATCTTGTCCACTTCATCCAGCAGGAACAGCGGGTTGCGCACCCCGACCTTGCTCATGTTCTGCAGTATCTTGCCGGGCATTGAGCCGATATAGGTGCGGCGATGGCCGCGGATCTCGGCTTCATCACGCACCCCGCCCAGCGACATGCGCACGAACTTGCGGCTGGTGGCGCGCGCGATGGATTGCCCCAAAGAGGTCTTGCCCACGCCTGGCGGGCCGACCAGGCACAGAATCGGCGCCTTCATCTGCTCCACCCGGGTTTGCACCGCAAGATATTCCAAGATGCGTTCCTTGACCTTTTCCAGGCCATAGTGATCGGCGTCCAGAATTTTCTCGGCCGCGGCAATATCCTTGGAAATCTTGCTTTTCTTCTTCCAGGGCAGGTTGATCAGAATATCGATGTAATTGCGCACCACCGTCGCCTCGGCGGACATGGGCGACATCAGGCGCAGCTTTTTCAGCTCGCCATCGGCCTTCTTTTTCGCCTCCTTGGGCATGCGCGCCGCCTTGATGCGCTTGTCCATTTCCTCCAGATCCGTGCCGTCCTCGCCTTCGCCCAGTTCCTTCTGGATGGCCTTGACCTGCTCGTTCAGGTAATACTCGCGCTGGCTTTTTTCCATCTGCCGCTTGACCCGGCCGCGGATGCGTTTTTCGACCTGCAGGATGTCGATCTCCGACTCAAGCTGCGAGAGCAGGTGCTCCAGTCGCTGCTTGACTTCGAACATCTCCAGCACTTGCTGCTTTTGCTCAAGTTTCAGGGGCAGGTGCGCGGCGATGGTGTCGGCCAGTCGCCCGGCCTCCTCAATGCCCGCGAGCGAGGTCAGAATCTCGGGCGGAATTTTCTTGTTCAGCTTCACGTACTGGTCGAACTGCGCGACCAGGGCGCGGCGCATGGCCTCGGCTTCGGTGTTTTCGCGTGCATCGGCCACGTGGGGGCTCGCCTCGGCCACGCAATGGCTATTCAAGTCCGTCACTGTTTCGATGGTCGCGCGCTGGCTTCCCTCGACCAGCACCTTGACGGTCCCGTCAGGCAATTTGAGCATCTGCAGGATATTCGCGATACAGCCGATCTTGTACAGATCCTCTTCCGCCGGATCATCCTTGGCGGCGGATTTCTGTGCGATCAGCAATATCGACTTGCCCGCCTCCATGGCAAGTTCCATTGCCTTGATCGATTTGGGACGTCCCACAAACAGGGGAATCACCATATGCGGGAACACCACCACATCCCTCAGGGGAAGCAGCGGGAATTCGGTTATATCTGCAGGTAGCGTGCTTGTGCTGGCCATGGTGTTTCCAGAAAATTGACAGATTGTGCGGGCAACTTCACGGAGATTTTCTTCCCCGCAGCCCCTTTCAGGTCGAATTCGATGATGTTTAGTGTACGCATCGCCTAGATTGGGGCAAAAACAGCGGATTCAACCCGGCAAACAGAAGGGAAATGTCCATCTTCCCCTGATGCCGGGACGTTCAGGCCGAACCTGCCAGCTTGGGCGGATCCGAATAGATCAGCAATGGTTTGCCTTCACCGACGATAGTGGATTCATCAATCACCACTTTGGATACATTCTCCTCGGTAGGCAGATCGAACATCGTCTCAAGCAAAACCTGCTCGATGATGGAACGCAGGCCACGGGCGCCGATCTTGCGCGCCAGCGCCTTTTTGGCAATGGCCTGCAATCCGCCGGAACGTACCTCGAGTTCGGCGCCTTCCATGAGGAACAGTTTCTGATATTGCTTGATCAGTGCGTTCTTGGGCTCGGTGAGAATCTGGATCAGGGCTTTCTCGTCGAGTTCCTCAAGCGTCGCAACCACAGGCAGGCGCCCGACAAACTCCGGGATCAGGCCGAATTTAATCAGATCCTCGGGTTCCACCGTGCGCAAAATGGCGCCAATATTCTTGGCATCGCGCAAGCTGCGCACGTCGGCGCCAAAGCCGATGCCGGCCTTCTCCGAGCGCCCGCGGATGATTTTCTCCAGTCCGTCAAAAGCGCCGCCGCAGATGAACAGGATATTAGTGGTGTCGACCTGCACAAAATCCTGGTTGGGGTGCTTGCGCCCGCCCTGTGGCGGCACCGATGCCACCGTGCCTTCGATCAGCTTGAGCAGCGCCTGCTGCACACCCTCGCCCGAAACATCGCGGGTAATCGAGGGGTTGTCGGATTTTCGCGAAATCTTGTCGATTTCATCAATATAGACAATGCCGCGCTTGGCCTTGTCCACGTCGTAATCACAGTTCTGCAGCAGCTTCTGAATGATGTTTTCCACGTCTTCGCCGACATATCCTGCCTCGGTGAGCGTGGTGGCATCGGCAATCACAAAAGGCACATTCAGCAGCCGTGCCAGCGTCTGCGCGAGAAGCGTCTTTCCCGAGCCCGTCGGCCCCACCAGCAGAATGTTGGATTTCGACAGTTCCACCTCGTCGCTCTTGGTGAGGTGCTTCAGGCGTTTATAGTGATTGTAGACCGCGACCGACAGGACTTTCTTGGCATGTTCCTGGCCAATAACGTACTCATCGAGGATCTTGCAGATTTCTCTCGGCGTGGGCAGGTCGGATTTCGCGGACTTGCCGCCCTTGTCCGGGGTGCTTTCCTCGCGGATGATGTCGTTGCACAGCTCGATGCATTCATCGCAGATGAACACCGACGGACCGGCGATGAGTTTGCGCACCTCGTGCTGGCTCTTGCCACAAAAGGAACAGTAGAGAAGTTTTTCGCCGCTCGCCTTTTCTGCCATTGCGCCCCCGATCCTCTTCCTAAGCCGCCTTGACTTCGTCACGCACCGTCAGCACGCGATCCACCAGACCATAGCTCACTGCTTGGTCCGCGGAAAGAAAATTATCCCTGTCCGTGTCCTTCCCCACCCGCGCCACTTCCTGGCCGCAATGCTTTGCCATGATCTCGTTCAGGCGCTGCTTGAGGAAAAGGATTTCCTTGGCGTGAATTTCAATATCCGAAGCCTGCCCCTGAAACCCGCCCATGGGCTGGTGAATCATCACCCTGGAATTGGGCAGGCAGCAACGCTTGCCCTTGGCGCCGGCCGTAAGCAGCAAGGCGCCCATGCTGGCAGCTTGGCCAACGCACAGCGTGGACACGTCGGGCTTGATGAACTGCATGGTGTCGTAAATGGCGAGGCCGGCGGACACCGAACCGCCCGGAGAATTGATATAGAAAAATATATCCTTGTCCGGATTATCGGATTCCAGAAACAGCAGCTGCGCGACGATCAGGTTGGCGGTGATCTCGTTCACCGGGCCCACCAGAAAAATGACGCGTTCCTTGAGCAGGCGCGAGTAGATGTCGTAGGCACGTTCGCCGCGGCCGCTTTGCTCGATGACCATCGGCACAAGCCCGAGGCCACGCGCGGGTTCCATCGCCCCTTGCGTATCCTGCGCTGCGCCCATCGGTGTCAAGCCGCCCTGCCAGTTCATGACGCCGCCTTGTTCATGAATTCATCGAACGAAACAGCTTTGTCCTCGACTTTCGCGTTCTGCAGAACCCAGGCAACCACATTGGACTCGATCGCCAACCCTTCGAACTCTGCAAGACGCTGTTTCTCCGAGTAAAGCCATCTTACCATCTCGGCCGGCTGCTCATAGCTCTGCGCATAATCCTCAATCAGGCTGCGGATCTGCTCGGGCTTGGGCGTCAGCTCCTTGGCGCTCACCACCTCGCCGATGATCAGCCCGAGACCCACGCGGCGTTTGGCCTGGGTTTCAAACAACTCGGGATTGATCGGCAACTGATCGAGTTTCACACCACGTGCCTCCAGATTGGCGCGCGTCGACTGCACCAGTCGCCGCATCTCCATTTGCACCAGCGACTTGGGCAATTCAACCGGGGTGGAATCGATCAGCGCCTGCATGGCTTTCTGCTTGATATCCGCTTCCACACGCTTTTTCACCTCACGCTCGACATTGGCGCGGACTTCGGCGCGCATCTTGTCCAGGTCTCCGTCAGCCACGCCCAGTGCCTTGGCAAATTCCGCATCGATCGCCGGCAGCACCGGCTCTTCAACGTTCTTCACCTGCACCGCGAAACTGGCGGTCTTGTCGGCCAGATCCTTGTTGCCGTAATTCGCAGGGAATTTCACATTGAAGGTTTTCGTCTGCCCTGTGCTCACACCCGTCAGGTTCGATTCGAAATTCTCCAGCATGTGCCCCTCGCCAAGCACCACCGGCATGTCGCTTCCCTTGCCACCGGCAAATTCCACGCCGTCGATACTTCCGGTGAAGTCCACGGTCACGCGATCCTGCGCCTGCGCCGCACGCGCCGCTTCCTGGTAGCTGACTCGCTGCTTGCGCAACACCTCCAAGGTGCGTTCCACATCGGCCTCTGTCACCTCAAACACCGGCTTTTCTATCTTTACGGCAGAAATGTCGCCCAGCTTGAATTCGGGATAGACATCGAAAGTTGCGGCGAAGGATAGCTGTGTGGTGTCTGCAGCAACGCCAGGTTCAATCCGCGGATTGCCGGCGACCCTCAGCTTGTTGGATTCAACCGCCTGCTCAAACGCCTTTTGCACGGCACCGCCGATGACTTCACCGCGCACTTGCGGTCCGTATTGCTGGGCCACGATCTTAAGCGGCACCTTGCCGGGACGAAAACCATGCATGCGAACGGAACGGGAAAGTTTTTTCAGCCTTTCATCCACTTCCTTGTCGATATCCTGCGCGGGGACTGCCATGGTCAGCCGGCGTTCCAGCGGGCCTAGTGTTTCCAGATTTGTCTGCATTCCGTTCCTGTTTCGCTGCTTGAAATTGATTTCAATATGAGGGGTACGCCCCGCACGCCTGGTTCCACAGGGTTGCCCCTGTGCTCAGCAACCGCCGGAGCAACGCGGTGATGGCTGGTGCGAAGGAAGGGACTCGAACCCCCACGCCTTGCGGCGCTGGAACCTAAATCCAGTGCGTCTACCAATTCCGCCACCCTCGCGACGATCGCAACCGCCGATAACAACGCCGTCACACCTGCCACACTCAACATTTTACCTTATCGCCTCTATACTGTCAGTGAAAACACTTCA
>JBCKLP010000009.1:0-34631 GCA_038903735.1 Burkholderiales bacterium
TATCGTGACGGCACCGCCCCCAGCACGGCTGATCGAGCGGGGCAAGTTTGGCGTATCGGTGTGGGTCAGCGTGCTGCTGGATAAATTCCTGTACGGCCGCCCGAGTCATCGCCTGTTGCAAGACCTGGCCGATCATGGACTGAACATGTCGCCGGGCACGCTGGCCGGCGGGTTGCAGGCGCTGGCACCGCTGTTCGAGCCGCTGGAGCGGGCTCTTGTGAGCCAGTTGCGCGAGCCGAGCTGCACTGGCATGCCGACGAGACGCGTTGGGCGGTGTTCGTCCAGATCGAAGGCAAGGTTGGCCATCGCTGGTACCTGTGGGTGTTTCACTCACGCTCGGTGGTTCACTACGTGCTCGATAAGTCGCGTTCGGCCGAAGTGGTGGAAGCGGAGTTGGCCGGCGTGCAGCGCGGCATCATCAGCTGCGACCGATACTCGGCGTACAAGAAGTTTGCGCGGCTGCACCCTGGGGTCGTGCTGGCATTTTGCTGGACTCACCAGCGACGAGATTACCTGGAGCTGGCCAACGCCTATCCCGATCTGTCGTCATGGGCGATGGGCTGGGTTGACGCCATCGCCGAGCTGTATCACCTGAATTCGATGCGCCTGCAGGCCCAAGAGGGCAGCACCGAGCGCAGCACACGCGAAAGCGCTACTTGCGCCAGGCCGTGCAACGGATGGTCAGCCAGCGCGGTACCGAGCTGGCCGACCCCAAACTCGCCCAGCCGGCAGCCAAAGTCCTTCAAAGCATGGAGAACCACTGGGCTGGGCTGACGGTGTTCGTCGACCACCCGTGGGTGCCCATGGACAACAACGTCGCCGAACGCGCCGTACGCACGCCGGTGGTGGGGCGCAAGAACTTCTACGGCTCCGGCAGTCTGTGGTCGGGCCAATTGGCCGCGACGATGTACAGCTTGCTGATGACGGCCAAGCTGTGGAAGCTCAATGCGCGCACTTGGCTGAGCGCCTACCTGCAGGCCTGCGCTGACGCGGGCAACCGCGCGCCGCCGGACATCAACGCCTTTCTTCCCTGGGCCATGGACGCTGAGCGTCTGGCTGCCATGCGTGCTTGCCCGCCGGGGCTGCGAAGGGGCCCCTTCGTGGCCCATGCCGAGCCGATCCTCCCCCTCGAAGGCATCGACACCTCATGACCCTGTACTGCGGCCGGGACTTCAGCACCGAAGACATCCAGTCCATCAAGCATCTGATGGAACAAAGCCCGACCCTCAAACGCACGCCCCTGTCGCGCAAGCTGTGCGAGCTGTTCGAGTGGACCAAGCCCAATGGCGGGCTCAAGGACATGACTTGCCGCGTGGCGCTGCTGCGCATGCAAGCCGATGGCCTGATCACGTTGCCGCCCTCGCAAATGCCCGGAGGGCGCGGCCGACCTCACTTCCCGCCCACTGCGGCCACCGATGCGCAGTCCCCGCTGCACCAGCCGGTGCACGAACTCCCCCGCTTGACACTGCGCCCGGTCGCGGGCACATCAGCGTCGCGCCTGTGGAACGAGTTCATCCAGCGCTACCACTACCTGGGCTACACGCCGCTCTCGGGCGCGCAGATGCGCTACAACGTCTATGCGGGCGATCAGCTCGTGGCCCTGATCAGCTTCGGCGCGAGCGCCTGGAAGCTCGCCGCGCGCGAGCGCTTCATCGGCTGGCAAGAACCCCAACGACTCAAGAACCTGCAGCTCGTCGTCAACAACGCGCGCTTCTTGATCCTGCCCTGGATACGGTCCTTGGGGCTTGCCTCGAAGATCCTGTCTATCGTCAACCGCCAACTGCCCCACGACTGGCACCAGCGCTACGGCTATCGGCCGGTGCTGCTCGAGACCTTCGTCGAGACCGAGCGCCATCGCGGCACCTGCTACAAGGCCGCCAACTGGATCCACGTCGGCCAGACCATCGGCCGGGGCAAGAAGTGCCCCGTGCACACCCAGATCCTGCCCATTAAGGACATCTGGCTCTATCCCCTGCGCAAAAACTTCAGTGCCGTCCTCTGCCAATAAGACGCCACATGGGTTCACCGAATATTTACTAATAAACCTGCTGGCGCAATATAAAGCCTTGTATTGAATGCCTTGTATTGAAATCCGGCTATGAACGCAAGGCCCGCCAACGCAGCGCCCGGCCGCCTGACAGGGTCACCTGCCCAACAATACGCCCACGTTGCACCTGCCCTGTAAACAGAATAGTTTGCTTGCCATGTTGGATGCGAAAGCTGACGAAGTCGCCGGTCAGGCTGGCTCGCTCTAGCGGCAGCTTCTGTCCACTTATGAATGCCTCGCCGGATATTCTCTGGAACTGCTGCTCAAAGCGAAGTTCTGCTTCCACCCAGCCGCTTTCCAGGGGAATGCTGGAGCGCCACCCGCCTCCAATTTTGGCGGGAACCATCCAGAAATATATCCAGCTGGCCTTCTCCAATCCGACAGGTTTGTCTGGTACCGGAATCTTCACCTTGGCATCTGCCTCCCAGTCCCCAAGGTGCCAATCATGAGACACGATCCGTGTTCCGGGCTTTAGTGCAAACAGGCGGGGGCGCAATGCCATGTTGTATTCTTCGAGCAGATACATGGTGATAACAGTTGCCGATCCCAGCTCCGTCTTGAAGAGATCTTGCTGAATAAATTTGATTCTGTCGCTGACCCCTTCCTTGCGGGCATTTTCGTTCGCGAATGCTACCAAACGCGGATCGTAATCGACGCCGAACCCGCGGGCGCCATACTCCTTCGCCGCCGTTATAACTATCCTTCCGTCCCCGGATCCCAAGTCAATAATGAAATCAGTAGCTCGCACCCCAGCCATTTTGAGCATGGTATCGACCACAACAGCCGGCGAACGAACGAAGGGAGTTTCCTCGGTTATTCGGGGCCGGTCATCCTCTTGGGTCTGAGCTGAAGCCGACCTGAACAAAGGTAGCAGCAGGAGTGCGGCAATTCCTCTCGAAAGCATCGTTCTTCGGGTACCACGCGCTGGAATGTCGTGGGTCAAGTTGGACATCGATGTTTCTGGTTATCAATTCGGTATGCCGGATTGTAGTGGAATCCACATTCCACCTTGACCTCAGCGGATTCGCTTACCCTGGTCGTCACTTCCAGCTTCGGACAACACGGCATCCCCAAGAGATATCGCGCAGCAAGCCGCGTCTCTCGTCCAGACGATTGGTCTTCCGTTAAAAAATATTTTTCTCAACCTATTGCAACATGTGCGTTGGTGGTGTTCTAATTGCGCATGATCATTTCGGTGCGCAAACATTATTTTGCAAATATCGCTGAATAGCAGCGCCAGAAAATTTAACGGCGCAACTGGCACCCCCAGAATCACGAAGCGGCAAGCCGCGGCGGCTGTCTCGATCCCTCTCCAGAGTTACAAACAAGAAAATTCAAGCGCGTCATCCCGGCCTGGTTTCGGGGGGCGTGTGATGGATTTGATCGTCCGTATATCACCACGGCGACCAAATAGCTCGTGCCAGTTTGGGCGGGTTGGGAATGTTGTATCCATTAACTCCTAAAGGAGATTGCCATGGCAACGAAGAAAAAAGCCAAGAAGAAACCAGCCAAGAAGAAGTAGTCATTGCCAAGAAATCCCGCATAACCAAAGCGGCCAAGAATAAAACCGCCACGTTGAAGGCGGCCAAAAAGAAGCCCTAGAGCAATCGGCTTAGTGGCCGATCATGACAGGCAATGCGGCTGTCACGGTCTGCGCCAAACCGAGGTGGGTACGAATGGGCTGCGGACAGTTCGAAGCCAGTGGCTTAGAGCTGTTCCGCAGTCCTTTGTATTTTGTAGTGATTGCCACTGATCGAATGACGACACAGGGCCCATTGCATGCGGCGCCCCTTGGCATACTGCCAGGAAGACTCCTGACATTTTGTATTTATTAATGCTTGCGCGATTGCCGGGGCATGCGCAGAAATTTCAGGAAAGCGGCAAAGCAACATGCGCTCTATATCCCGGGCGATCCAGTAAGCGCGCATAGTAATCCTTCACCCTCGGCAAAACCGGTCGGCTGACAGGTAGCGAGTACCATCGATGCACCCATACGCCGGTGGCTATGTCGCCCATGGTCAGCGAATCCCCACCTAAAAAAGGCCGGTGCGCAAGGCCCCATTCGAGTACTTCCATGGCTTTATTGCTCGCCAGAGTGTTCGACATCACGGTTTCCATGTTCCGACGCTCGGGTGGGGTCCGGATAAGATTCCAGAAAACCGGCGTTACTACCGGTTGAAGGTGAGCCGTTGCCCAGTCCATCCAACGCTCTGTGTCCGCGCGGGCACGCAAATCCGAGGGGCATAAATGCTCCAAACTGTACTTTGCACACAGATAGCGGACAATGGTATTGGACTCAAATAATGTAAATCCATCCTCGTCAATGGTCGGGACCCGACTGTTGGGATTGATGGCGCGATATTCATCTGACTCGACAATACCAAATTGCATTCCGGCATCCACACGTTCATATGGCAAGCCAAGCTCCGCCAGCGTCCACAGGACCTTCATGACGTTTATGGAATTGACCCGTCCCCATAGCTTAAGCATACCCATCCCTTTGTCCGGTTATTAGCTGGCCGGCTCTTCGCGTCAGCCGACGGGAAATGATCACAGCCCGGCCCGATATGTGGCAAAGGCCAGGGAAATTGCCGCTTATTCGACGGTAACTGATTTTGCAAGATTCCGCGGTTTGTCGACGTCATTTCCCCGCAACAATGCAGCATGATAGGCAAGCATCTGTAACGGAACCGTATGAAGAATCGGGGACAGCAAACCAGCGTGATCTGGCATCCGGATAATCTCAATTCCCTGCCCAGCGGCAAGTCCTGCATCCTGATCAGCTAACACAAATAGTTTTCCGCCGCGGGCACTAACTTCCCTGAGATTGGACTTCAGTTTCTCCAGGAGGGCGTCATTCGGCGCGATTGCAAAGACCGGCATATTCTGGTCAACCAGGGCCAACGGACCATGTTTAAGCTCGCCGGCCGCATAGGACTCTGCATGAATATACGATATCTCCTTGAGTTTTAAGGCTCCTTCCATGGCTATTGGCCAATGTACCCCGCGCCCCAGAAATAGCGCGTTACTGTGCTGCGCTATTTGCGCCGCCCAACGAGCGATCTGCGGCTCCAGCCCCAGGACGTGGGTCAAGGCAGCCGGCAGATGCCGTAGCGCTACCAACAATTCGCGTTCTCTTGCCGAGTCAAGTCGGTTCTTGATCCTTGCAATCACCATCGTCAAAAGAATCAGTGCCGCAAGCTGTGTTGTAAAGGCTTTGGTGGAAGCGACCCCAATTTCCGGACCCGCCCTCGTCAAAAACCGAAGGTCCGAACCGCGGATCAAGCTGGATTCGGGCACATTGCAGATTGCGAGGCTATTCACCAGGCCGCGTGCTTTAGCCGATTGAAATGCCGCAAGCGTATCTGCCGTTTCCCCCGACTGCGAAATGGTAACCACCAAGGTCCTTGGACTCGATACAGAATCCCGGTAACGGTATTCACTCGCTATTTCAACGTTACACGGTATCTTCGCCACTGACTCCAGCCAATACCGCGCCACCATTCCAGCGTGGTAACTCGTTCCACAGGCGAGAATGAGCACCGAATCCATATCCTTGAAAATTGCGCCAGCGTTTGCTCCAAACAGCTCTGGCACCAAGGTATTGGCGCCAGTTACCATTTCCAGAGTGTTCGCCACCGCCATAGGTTGCTCAAAGATCTCTTTATGCATGAAACTGGCATATTGACCAAGCTCTATGGACGCTGGGCTGAGTGCGGATAAATGTATCTGCCGAGTTACCGGCTCGCCGAGGGAATTGATAATTCGAATTTCAGATCTCCCAATGGCAACGCAGTCTCCATCCTCGAGGTAAATAATTCGTCGGGTCACCTGAATAAGGGCCGACGCATCCGAGGCCGCAAAATTCTCGTCGCTACCCAATCCCAGCAACAGTGGGGCACCATGGCGTGCAACCACGATTAGATCCGGTTCATTTTCGTGAATCACCGCGATCGCATAGGCTCCCTGAAGTTCGTTCGACGCCTGCCTTACTGCCGCGAACAGCGACATGCCTTGCTGCAAATATTCCTTCACCAGGTGCACTATCACCTCGGTATCGGTATCCGACAAAAAGGTGTAGTTACGATCGATCAAACGCGCCCGGATTTCTTCGTGATTTTCGATAATTCCGTTATGCACAATCGATACCCCGCCCGACACATGGGGATGGGCGTTGCGCTCGGATGGCACGCCATGGGTTGCCCAGCGTGTATGGGCGATGCCGACCGGGGCATTCAGCCCCTCCGCAATCTTCTCAAGTGCGACGACACGGCCAGTGGATCGGAGGCGCTGCAAACCACCATCCAGCACGGCTATCCCAGCCGAATCGTAGCCTCGGTACTCGAGGCGCTTGAGTCCTTCAATCAGGACAGGAACGATATTGCGCTGCGCAATGGCGGCGACAATCCCACACATTGTTCTATTCTCCGTTAGGCTTGGGTGTCATTAAGGGATATTGCCAATTTCGAGACTGAGATCAATTCTTTTTTTTCAACGGCCTGGACCAATCCGGGATGGTCACTTGTCTCGAGCGCGAGAGCGTTAGCTTATATTCCGGAGTATCCGCAGTAATCGTCGAGCCGGCACCGATCGTTGCACCTTTGCCTATCCTGATGGGCGCGATCAACTGTGTATTAGAGCCGATAAAGACATCGTCTTCAATGACAGTTCGGTGCTTGCTTGCCCCGTCGTAATTGCAGGTAATTGTCCCGGCGCCAATGTTTACATTTTGACCAACGTCACTGTCGCCGACATAAGACAAATGATTTGCCTTTGTGCCTCGGCCTATCTTGCTGGCCTTCACCTCTACGAAATTCCCGACATGAACCTCTTCGGCGAGATAGGTACCGGGGCGGAGTCTTGCGTATGGGCCAACCCTGCAGTTTTCTCCTATCCTGGCTTCCTCAATATGGCAGAAGGGCTCAATACAGGTTCCCGATTCAATCTGGACGTTTCGCAGCACACTGTTTGCGCCGACCCTGACGCGATTACCGAGGACGACTTCGCCTTCAAATATGCAGTTGACGTCGATTACACAATCCCGTCCGCAAATCAATCGCCCCCGCACATCCAATCGGGCAGGGTCGCTCAGGGTCACTCCTTTTTCTAAAAGTGATTCGCTGATCTGTGTCTGATACAGACGTTCCAGGCGAGCGAGATCGGCGCGACTGTTAACGCCCAGAATTTCCCAGGAGTCGGCAGGCTGTACGTCCGCGATTCTTACGCCCTCGGCGACGGCCATCGCTACAATATCGGTAAGGTAGTATTCACCTTGCGAGTTATCGTTGGTCAAGCGGAGAAGCCAGGATTTCAACTGCATCGTCGGTACGAGCATTACCCCGGTATTGATTTCTTTAAGCGCGCGCTCGGCAACACTGGCATCCTTTTCCTCGACGATTCGCGTTATTGCATCGGCTTCGCGGACAATTCGACCGTAGCCCGTTGGATCGTCCAGTTTAACTGTCAGAATCCCCATACCATCTCCGGCAGCAGCGACAAGACGCAGCAAGGTTTCGGTGCGAATCAGGGGAACGTCACCATAGAGAATCAAGGTCGGCAGGTGCTCCGCAAGACATGGTATTGCCTGCAGAACCGCGTGCCCCGTCCCTCGTTGCAATTCCTGTCTTGCCCAGCTAATACCACTTTGGCTTGTGGCGGCTTTGACTTGCTCGCCACCATGCCCATAGACCACGCATGTGGTTTCGCATTGCAGAACGCTCGCGGTTTGCAGGACATGAGCAAGCAGCGGACGGCCTGCAAGCTGGTGCAGCACCTTCGGCAGGTCCGAATGCATCCGCTTGCCCTGGCCTGCGGCAAGGATGACGATGTTCATGCTTACGAGTCCCTGCACTTTGCAATGTAACCCTTTGAATTCTAACATGCTGCTTTTTGCAAACTGCTAAATTCATGACTGAGTGAAGGACTTGATGGTGACTTTTGCGGTATTTGCCTGGGGTCTCTGGATTACGCCCGCTTGGTGGAATCCGCGGTGCCGGTCAGAGCGATTCGCGGAAGAATTTCTCAAACAGGAATTCGGCACGCCGGCGTGTGTTGTTTGGCCGGATGACGAATCCGGCAGTTTTGATTGGGTACTCAAGCCTGTATCAGCAGGGCATGCGAGGCAACGTCGATCCCTCATCAAGAAAATAGTATGGGGCAGGGTGCGCCGTACTATAAGCCAAAGTCTATGAAACCAAGGCGAGGGTCTGCTCGAGCCTTGATTCAGGAACGTCGGCACGAATCTTCGCGGAACCAATGCTTTCCAGGAGGATAAAGCGCATTTTTCCTTCCTTTGCCTTCTTGTCCAAGGCCATTAATTCGCGCAGACGGTTTGATGGGATACCCGTGACGGAAACAGGTAATCCCGCCCGCACCAGCAGTGCGCATATCCGCTGGGCGTCGGATCGGGATAGCATGCCCATTCGAACGGACAGATCCGAGGCTAAAGCCATGCCTGCGGCAACCGCCTCCCCATGCAACCAGGTGCCATAGCCAAATCCATTTTCCACGGCATGTCCGAAAGTGTGGCCGAAATTAAGAAGGGCTCTCTCGCCCAATTCCCGCTCATCACTGACTACGATGGCCCCCTTGATTTCGCAGGAGCGAAGCACAACGTACTCCAATGCATCGATTTCTCGCGCCAGGATTTGTTCTATATTCTCCTCAATCCAGTCGAAAAAACCGGAATCACTAATCAAGCCGTGCTTGATAACTTCCGCCAATCCCGCCTTTAATTCACGATCTGGCAAACTCAACAAGGTCTGCATATCGGACAGTACGACGCGCGGCTGGTAAAACGCACCGATCATGTTCTTTCCCAAAGGGTGATTGATCGCCGTTTTTCCCCCTATCGAAGAGTCAACCTGCGCCAGCAAGGTCGTCGGGACCTGGATGAACGGGACGCCGCGCTGATAGGTCGCCGCAGCAAATCCGGCAATGTCCCCGACCACCCCGCCTCCCAGGGCAATGATTGTCGTGCCCCGCTCACAATGCGCGCCGAGCAAGGCGTCGAATACACGGTTCAAGGTGTTCAAGTTTTTGTGCTGCTCGCCGTCCGGCAGGATGATATCCACGACGCTTACCCCCGCCCGTTCAAGGGCCTGGCGAAGCTCGGCAAGGTACAGTGCCCCTACAATTTCATTGGTGACAATGGCGACGCGTTTCTGTGGCAGATGGCGGGTAATCAATTCACTCTGCGCCAGCAGGCCGACGCCAATGTGAATCGGGTACGCCCTTTCTCCCAAGGCTACGCGGTAGGTTTGCATTCCGTCTCCAAACGGGCAAGTAACTGCCCCATCAAGGTGCCTACGCTTTGGCGGCCGGTGTCGATCACGAGGTCGGCCACTTCGCGATAAAGCGGATCGCGAACGCCATAAAGGTGCTCCAGCCGGACCAGAGGATCAGAACCCTGCAATAACGGTCTTGATTTATCCTGACCAAGGCGTTTTGCGAGTTCCGTCGGACGCGCGTGCAGGTAGACCACGTAACCGCGGTTTTTCAGAAATTCGCGGTTCTGCGAATCTAGAATCACCCCACCTCCCGTTGCCAATACGATGTTCTCCAGGCAGACAATGCGAGAAAGGACTTCGGCTTCCCTCCTACGAAAGCCGGCCTCGCCTTCAATTTCGAAAATCACCGAAACCCGGACGCCAGTTCGCTCCTCGATCTCGTGATCCGAATCGATAAACGACTTTGACAGGCGCTTTGCAAGGCTGCGGCCGACTGTGGTCTTGCCGGCTCCCATGAGACCGACAAGAAAAATGTTCGTAGCGCTTTTCAATGGAATATTCGGAAAATCGCCCCTTTTTCAGGGACCGCGTTCCATTATCCAACTAATGATGGTCTGTTATCGATCCGATCATCCGCCGAACTTGCATGCGGTCCGCGGTTAACGCTGTCCGAGTCTGTCCGAAGCGATACGGGGCGTGATAAAGATCAGTAATTCTGTTTTCTGATCGGAACGCTGATTGTTCCGAAACAATTGTCCAATGATCGGAATATCGCCGAACAACGGGACTTTCACCGTGGTGTTCCTCGTATCCTGCGTATAAATTCCGCCGATAACCACAGTACCGCCATTTTCAACCAGAACTTCGGTCTTAACATGCTTGGTGTCAATCGCAAATCCCGAGGTGGTCACCTGGCCAACCGAGTCTTTATTGACATCCAGGGTCATGATGATATTTCCATCGGGGGTAATTTGCGGCTTAACCTTGAGCGCCAGGTTTGCCTTGCGGAAAGAAATTGAAGTCGCGCCGCTCGATGTTGCCTGCTGGTAGGGCAGTTCTGTCCCCTGCTCGATAAGTGCCTCCACATTATCGGCCGTCAATACTCGCGGGCTGGAAATGATTTTCCCTTTACCATCGGATTCAAGTGCCGTCAGTTCAAGGGATAAAAATCGTGATTTAGCGGCGTTAAATAAAATGAGGGAAAAGGCGCCTGGCCCAAAACCACCAAGTCCGGAGGCCGGCAGATTGACGTTTTGCAGCGTTTCCGCATTGGAGTTCCCGGAAAAATTTGGGATGCCCGGCACCATCCCGCTGATCTGACCTGTGGGAATCAAGGAGCCGCCGAAATTGTATTGAACACTCTGATCCCCCAGGACCCGCGTACCCCGCGCTATCCCCTCCGGTGTCCGTAGATCACGACCAAAGCCAAGGCGGGTTCCCAGGTTTTTGCTGAACGAGTCACTTGCTTCAACAATGCGAGCTTCGATAAGCACCTGGCGAACCGGTATGTCGAGCTTGCTGATCAGACGTCTGACCTCCTCAAGCCGCACCGACACATCCTGCACAAACAGCTGGTTGGTTCGCGGATCAACCACCGAGCTGCCACGCTTGGATAGGATGCGCTGCTTCTCATCGGAGAGAATTTTTGAAATTGTTTCTGCCTTCGCGTAGTTGAGCTGAAAGCTTTCGGTGCGGACCGGCTCAAGCTCGGTAATCTGCTGCTTCGATTCAAGCGCCAGTTTTTCCTTGGTAGCCAGTTCATCCCTGGGCGCAATCCATACCACGCTGCCGTTCTTGCGCTGATCAAGCCCCCTGGTTTGCAAAATTATGTCCAGCGCCTGATCCCAGGGCACATCCTTGAGGCGCAGGGTCAGATTTCCAGAAACCGTATCGCTGGTTATTATGTTCAGATCGGTGAAGTCGGCAATCACGTTTAGGACGCTGCGGACCTCAATATTCTGGAAATTGAGTGAAAGTTTTTCCCCAATATATCCGGTGCGAGAGCCCTGAACCAGTTTGTTCGGGTCTATTGCTACGGCTTTCACTTCCACCACAAACTGCGTATCACTCTGATAGGCGTTGTGTTCCCAAACCCCTCTGGGCTCAATGACCATACGCACGTTTTCGCCCTGCTGGAACGTACTGACGTTCTGAACCGGCGTGGCGAAATCGACGACATCCAGCCTTTTGCGCAAATTGTCCGGCAGATTTGCCTTGAGAAATACGATAACCAGCGACTGTCCCTGCTGCCGAATATCTATTCCTGTCGAGGTGTCGGATAGATCAACAACGATCCTGCCCTCCCCGTCGCGTCCGCGGCGGAATACTATGTCCTTGATGGAATGCTTGACATCCGCGTTACCTTCTGCAAACTGGGAGCTTCCGGAGGCCGATGCCACGCCAGCGGGCGTGGGCGTCAACGTAATGACCAGATTTTTTCCATCGATCCGCGCGTCGTGCTGAACCATGTTCCTCAGGTTGAGCACGATTCGCGTGCGATCACCCACCTGAACGACATTCATGGAGCGCAACTCACCCTGGCCAATATCCTGACTGTTTTTCCCCAGCGCATTGACTGTGCCAGGAAAATCAAAAGCGATCCGCGAGGGATTGGCGACTGTAAAGTTGGCGGGGGTGGATTTCAGCGGCGACTTGGTGGTTATCTGTACCAGAATCTGCCCGCCTTGCTGGGATACATGGAAACCCTCAATGGCATTTTGAGCGAATCCGGTTCCCGCCAGCAAAACCAGGATTGCCCCAGTAATACATCGCATCGCGTTATCAATAAAGGTTTTCATCGTCCAGCCTCCTGCAAAGGGATGGAACCAAGTCTCTCGGTCCAGTCGCCACTGGCGTCCTGGACCAATTCCCGCAACTTGACATCGTTTTCGGTGACTCCGGTAACCAGGCCGAAATTCTGGCCCAAATAATTTCCTGCCCTGATACGGTAAAGACTTACATCCGCCCTGATTAAGGCGAATATTTCCTTGCCTTGCTGCAACGTTCCGACCATTTTCAACGACTCGAGCGCAAAGGCCTCCAGCGGCTCCTTTGGCCGGCGCTCATCCGGCCGGAATTTGCTTGTAGTAGTACCCGCGCCCCGAGTTACCAGTTCAATCTTTCCAGGGCCGAAAGGATCCTGCAGGTCTACTGCCTCATAGGGCACCGGTTCATAGGGCTTTACTACTGGCAGAGCGGCCACTTTCCCCCGCATGTCTTTGGTCAGACCGTTCAATTCGTCCTTGAGGTCGCCATATTGCTCTCCGCCACAAGCGGATAGCAAACCGATCACCCCCGTCAGGATAAAAAGTCTCATTTCTTACCTGCCTTCGCCGATTTTGCGGCGCCACGCCGCTGCGCCGACACTTCCTCATCGTCAAGGTACCGAAAGGTCTTCGCGGTCACATCCATGGTGATGATGTCTTTCGCTGCCGTCAACGATATGTCGTTCAGAGTCACAATTCTAGGCAGTTGGCTAATATCCGCCGCGAACTGCCCCATATCGTGGTAGGTCCCCACGACCTTGATCTGGATCGGCAACTCCGCATAGAAGTCCCTGGCAGTTTCCTGTGCAGCAGGCTTGAAAAGGTCGAATTGCAATCCGCGGCCCAATCCGGCCTGGTTGATATCCACCAACAATGCATCCATCTGCGAACGATTTGGCAACTGCTTGAGCAGCGCACCGAAGGATCTGTCTATTTCCCGCAACTGCTGCCGATACAGGTCAAGATTAATGGACTGCTGTTTCTTGCCTTTGTAGTCCTCCTTGAGCTTGACCTCCTGGTTGGCGCCCGCATTAAGGGCATCCAGCTGCCCCTGAACATCAAGCACGAAGCCCCCCCCAAAAATCGCAATGAACACGGCCAACAGCAACAATGCCTTGGGTAAGGTCGGCCATGCGCCCGGATCACGCGGATCGAGATTCTGAAATTGTGCGAGAAGTTGCTTCATTCCCTGTTACCCCTTCTTGCCTGCTGCGCCCTTGGCACCATCTTTATCCGCACTTCCAGCGTCTTCCGATTCCGTTCTTTTCAGCCTCACATTCATGGTGAATTCGGATACTCGCTTGCTGTTGACCGACGCGGACTTGATTTCCACCAGAACCGGTTCTTCGAGGTGGGGAGAGGCACTGAAATTCCGCATTAATGTGGATACACGGGCATTGCTTTGCGCATAGCCAACCAGATTCACGGCCAATCCGGCCTGCTTCAACGATCTCAAATACACCCCGTCCGGCGTCTGGCGCACCAGTTGATCTAGCAGATGAACTACCTGAGACCGGTCCGCCTGCAGGCGTTCGATAACCTGCTTTCTCGCCAGCAACGCGGTGATTTCTTCCCGAAGCTTCTTGATCTCCTCGATTTCCTTGTCAAGGCGAGCATTTTCCCCTTTCAAATACTCATTGCGCCCGTCCTGTACTGCGATATATCCGGCGATGACGCCGTGAAACAGGATAATTATTCCGGCGGCCAGCGCCGCCGACATGCCCGCCAGTACGGCAAGATGCTTGCGCTGGACCCGGCGGCGCTCTGTGCGCCACGGCAATAAGTTAACGCGAATCATAAGGGGTCGAACCTCCTGATGGCCAAACCGCAGGCAACCATTAACGAGGGGGCGTCAGCAACCAGCCGCTTGAGTTGTATACGCGGGGAGTAGCTCATGCTCGCAAACGGATTGGCAACCAGGGTATTCACCTGGGTTCGGGTGGAGACCACCTCTGCAAGTCCGGGAATAACCGCAGAACCTCCCGTCAGAAGCACATGTTCCAGTGAGGTGTATTGAGTCGAGGTTAAAAAGAATTGCATTGCCCGCTGGATTTCCAGCGCGACATTTTCCATGAACGGACGCAGAACCTCCGATTCGTAATTTTCCGGCAATCCGCCGGATCGCTTGGCCGCTTCCGCCTCTTCCTGGCTCATGCCGTACTGACGCATGATGTCCTGGGTCAGCTGACTGCCGCCGAATGCCTGCTCACGCGTATACACTGTCTGGTCATTGCGTAACACGATGATATTCATCACATTGGCGCCGACGTCAACCAACGCCACATTCTGGTCTTTGCCCTCGTCCTGAAACTGCTTGCGAATCATGTCAAACGACGCCTGAACGGCGTAGTTTTCGACATCCATCACGGTGGCTTTCAGGCCTGCGGCTTCCGCAACCGCAACCCTGTCCTCGACTTTTTCCTTTCTAGAGGCTGCTATCAATACCAAGGCCTCCTCTGGAGAGGAAGGCGCGGGGCCAACCACCTGAAAATCCAGATTGACTTCATCCAGGGCAAATGGAATGTACTGGTTCGCCTCGGTTTCCACCTGAAGCTCAAGCTCCTCTTCGCGCAAACCCGCCGGCACCGTAATGATTTTGGTGATGACGGCCGCTGTCGGCAACGCCATGGCCACATTCTTGGTCCGTGTCCCCAGCTTTTTCCAGCACCGTCGCACCGACTCCACCACAGCCTCAAGGTTGGCGATGTTGCCATCGACGACCGCATCCTTGGGAAGGGCTTCTATGGCATAGCGCTCCACCCGCACAGCACCATTGCCGGCATCAACGAGCTCCACCATCTTTACCGAGGAGGAACTGATATCCAGGCCGAGCAACGGCGGCAGCTTCGCTTTAAAGATGTCCATGGTGAGCGCCAAACCCAATTTCCCTTTTTAAATCTCCCGCTTAGGAGAGGAAAGTATAATCCACGTTAAATCCTAATAGCAACCCCTGATGCTGTAAAGCTATTTTTCATAAAAAAGTGGAATTGATCACTCGAAAGAAGCTTGCATCTATATAATAAACACACACTAGCAGGATTAATCCCAATGTGGCTACGCTGGCTCGCCTTTCCGGCAATTGTGCTGGTCGGAACAGGTGTCATCGGGGCGGCAATAGCAGCCTTCGCGCTGTTGTTTGCTTACCCAAATCTTCCGTCAATTGAAGCACTTACGGACTATCGTCCAAAAATCCCCCTGCGCGTTTATACCGCGGATGGGTTTCTGATCGGCGAGTTCGGCGAAGAGCGCCGGTCCGTGGTCAAGATAGAGGCTGTGCCCCTGAGGCTCAAGCACGCCATCCTGGCCGCGGAGGACGAGCGTTTCTACCAGCATACCGGCGTTGATTACATCGGCGTGCTGCGAGCAGCGTACTCAAACCTGGTCCAGGGCGGCAAGTTGCAAGGGGCGAGCACCATCACCATGCAGGTCGCCCGAAATTTTTTCCTGAGCAGGGAAAAAACCATGACCCGCAAACTCTACGAAGTATTGCTTGCCTTCAAGATCGAAGCCAGCCTGAGCAAAGATCAAATTCTGGAAATCTATATCAATCAGATTTTCCTGGGTCAACGCGCTTACGGCTTCGCCGCAGCAGCACACACTTATTTTTCCAAGCCACTCGACAAAATTACGGTCGCAGAAGCTGCGGTGCTCGCAGGCTTGCCCAAGGCGCCCTCAGCCTACAACCCGGTGGCGAACCCCGCGCGTGCAAAGCAGAGACAGCTTTACGTCCTGCGCCGGATGCGCGAGTTGGACTACCTGAATGACCTGCAGCTGGCCGAGGCGGTCAAAGCGCCGGTCGTCGTGAAACGCGATGGCATGGAATATGCCGTCCGCGCCGAATACGTGGCGGAAATGGTGCGGCAGATGCTCTTTGACCGCTATCCGGACGAGGTCTATACGCGCGGCTTCCGGGTGTATACGACCCTGCGTAAAGCCGATCAGGAGGCCGCCTATGCAGCCCTCAGGAAAGGTGTCCTCGATTACGACAGGCGCCATGGTTACCGGGGTCCGGAAGGATTTGTCGATTTGAAGCGCGCCGGTGAGGAGGCGTTTGACGACGCGCTGTTGGAGTATGCGGACAGCGATGATTTGCTGGCCGCCGTGGTCCTTGAAACAAGTGGCAGGGAAGTACGGGTCTGGAGACGCGGTGAGAATATCGTAATTTCCGGTGACGGCCTGAAATTTGCCGCTCGATCGCTGGAAGACAAGGCACCGCCTGGAAAGCGCATCCGTCGAGGGGCAATTGTGCGAATACAGCAGGACGAAAAAAAACGCTGGTCGATCGTGCAGATGCCAGCGGTTCAATCCGCCCTGATATCCGTCAACTCCTACGACGGCGGCGTGCGGGCACTGGTCGGCGGATTCGATTTCAATCAAAACAAATTCAATCATGTGACTCAAGCCTGGCGCCAGCCGGGATCCGCGTTCAAGCCCTTCATCTACTCTGCCGCACTGGAAAAAGGATTTACACCGGCCTCGATGATCAATGACGCCCCGGTTACTGTAGATCCTTTCCTGACCGGCGGGCAGATTTGGGAGCCGAAGAATTACGACAGCAAATACGACGGCCCGATGAGCATGCGTGCGGCGCTGGTCCGTTCCAAGAACATGGTTTCGATCCGCCTGTTGCAAGCCATTGGCACCCAGTATGCGCAGGATTACGTCTCACGATTCGGTTTTGACGCCGACAAGCACCCCCCTTACCTCACCATGGCCCTGGGGGCGGGCTCAGTGACCCCCTGGCAGATGGCTCGCGGTTATACGGTATTCGCAACCGGCGGATACAAAGTGGAACCCTATATCATCCAGCGCATCGTCGATGATCGCGGCAATCTGCTCGCGGAAGCCCAACCGGTGCCGGCGGGCGAATCCAGCCTGCGTGTCATTGACCCGCGCAACGCGTTCCTGATCGACAGCATGTTGCATGATGTCGTGCGCAATGGCACGGCCGCGCGCGCCAACTCTCTGGGACGCAAGGATCTGGCGGGCAAAACGGGCACAACGAACGACTTGGTTGACGCATGGTTCGCCGGCTATCAACCCGGCATAGTCGCGGTTGCCTGGGTAGGTTACGGCCAGCCCAGAAAGTTAGGCAATATTGAAACTGGTGCCGTCGCCGCCTTGCCAATCTGGATTGATTACATGGGCAAAGCGCTCAAAGATGTGCCCGAAGTGTTCATGCCAACCCCCATAGGCATCATCGGACAAACCGTCAACGAAAGCGGCCAGCGATCACGCACCGGCCGGTCTGAGTTTTTTTACCACGAAAATCTTCCGCCGGAAGCCCCCCTTAACGCCCCTGCGGGGAATCGTGAGCAGGCCATTCCCCCACCGCTTTAATTGCGATTTTGAGCGCTTGCGGCCCTGCCAGGATCCGTCAATTCAAAGCAGGCAAACCTCCGCCGAGGCAGGTAGCGTCTGCCGGCAGTTGCGCTACCTGCCGGCACCGTCCTCGCCACGCAAGCGTAGCCGGTAGCATTTGCCTGCATGCTAAAATTGCGGACCCCAAATTTCCGAAAACCGCCATGCCTCGCGTTACCGCACTGATTCTCGCGCTGCTGCTCCTTGCGGGCTGCGGAACCAAGGGTCCGCTGTTTCTGCCGACGCCAGAGCAAAAACCGCAAGCAGAGAATCCCGCCCGCCGATGAACGCCTTTTCCAGGTCTGGCGGCGTTCTGCACGCCGAGTCGGTGTCACTTGAATCCATCGCGCAGGAATATGGAACTCCCTGCTACATCTATTCCCGCGCCGCCATCGAATCCGCATATCGGCAATACGCCGATGCCTGCGCGGGGCGCAAAGCCCTGGTGTGCTATGCCGTAAAGGCCAACTCCAATATCGCCGTACTCAATCTGCTGGCGCGGCTTGGCTCCGGATTCGATATTGTTTCAGGCGGCGAACTGGCGCGTGTTCTTGCCTCCGGCGGCGTGCCGGCCAAGATTCTTTTTTCCGGCGTTGGCAAGACAGAATCCGAGATGCGCGATGCGCTGCTCGCTGGAATTTTGTGCTTCAACGTCGAATCGGAAGAGGAACTGGAGCGACTTAACGCAGTCGCACTCGGGCTGGGCCGGCACGCGCCGGTATCCCTGCGGGTGAATCCGGATGTCGACCCGCAGACCCACCCCTATATTTCCACGGGCCTGAAGCAAAGCAAATTCGGGGTTGCCTACGAGGATGCGCCCAGACTCTATCGCAAGGCCGCAGCGCTGCCCGGGCTGAATGTCGTCGGCATTGATTTTCATATCGGCTCGCAAATTACCCAAATCGAGCCATTCGTTGCCGCGCTGGACAAGATACTGGAATTCATCGATTGGCTGACGTCTGTAGGCATACCGCTCGAACACATCGATCTTGGCGGGGGGCTCGGTATCCAATATCGGGATGAAATCCTTCCGGAGATCAGCCGCTACCTTGATGCGCTGCTTTCAAAGCTGGGGAATCGTAAATTGACGGTGCTGCTGGAGCCGGGCCGGTCTCTGGTTGGTAACGCCGGAATCCTTCTGACCCGCGTCGAGTATCTGAAACACGGGAGCGAAAAGAATTTTGCTGTCGTTGACGCGGCCATGAATGACCTGATGCGCCCCGCGCTCTACGACGCCTGGCACGACATCGTTCCGGTAGCGCCGACATCCGGCGCGATGGAGAACTACGATGTCGTGGGCCCGGTGTGCGAATCGGGCGACTGGCTGGGTCGAGACCGCCCCCTTGCCATCAAACGCGGCGCCCTGCTGGCGATCCTGTCCGCCGGCGCCTACGGAATGAGCATGAGTTCCAACTACAACACCCGGGCGCGAGCCGCGGAGGTCATGGTGGACGGCGCCCTGGTTCACCTGATCAGACCCCGCGAAACTGTCAATAGCCTGTATTCATCCGAGCGTCTGTTGCCCTGACACCGCTGACAGGGACGATATTCGTTCTCATATTCGTTCTCATGTGCTTGACCTCCTCGTAGTGCGCTGCTAGCGTGCGCGTTTCCTTGATTCTCCCTGAATATAAATAATGCTCCATAAATTCCTCGTTGCCGTCTCCGTCGTCTTTTTTCTGTCCTCTTGCGGCAAGGAAGAGAAGCCCGCGGCTCACGCGAAATCGGGTCCCCCTCCAACGCTGATTACCGTGACCAAAGCCGAAGTCGGCAAGGTGGAACTCACCGATGATACCGTGGGCGTCTTGGAAAACCTGTTCGATCCCAGAGTCGGCGCGGAAGTAGCGGGACGCGTCCAACGCATGCTTGCGGAGCCAGGGATGCAGTTCAAACGTGGAGATCTGCTCGCAGAAATCGATTCCAGCGACCAGCAGATCCAGGGTCGGTCCGACGAAGCGGAAATTGCCCGGCTGGAAACCCTGCTGGCCAATCAGGAGCGCATCCTTGAACGCCAGACGCAATTGGTCAAGCAGAATTTCCTCTCTCAGAACGCGCTCGATGACACCACGGCACAGCGCAACGCCCTGCGCCAGCAGGTTGTCTCGGCCAAAGCCAAATTCGACGCCAATCGCAATTCGTTGCGCAAGACCCAGGTGCTGGCGCCCATCGACGGACGCATCGAGCAGCGAATGGTCACCCAGGGCGATTACGTCAAGCTGGGAGACCCGATGTTTCGCATCGTAGGCACCCAGCAGTTGCGCGCGCGCCTGCCTTTCCCGGAAAGCGCGTCCACCCGTATCAAGGTAGGCCTGCCGGTGCGCTTGTCATCGCCCCTGGCACCCGGGAAAGTGTTCAATTCGCGCATCAGCGAATTGCGGCCCAGCATTACCGCGACCAGCCGTTCCCTGGACGCGATTGTCGTATTTGCCAATGACGGTTCCCTGGTGGGTGGCGGCACGGTCAATGCCCAGGTGGTGACCTCGCTAAAAGACAATGTGGTCACAGTGCCGGAACAAAGTGTCGTGCTGCGACCGGCAGGCAAGGTGGTCTACCTGATTGCCGAAGGCAAGGCTCAGCAACAACTGGTCGAAACCGGCTCGCGCAAGGAAGGGCGAATCGAGATTATCTCCGGTCTTTCGGGGGGTGAAACCATCGCCCTGGAAGGCGCAGGCTTTCTGACCAACAATGCCAACGTGGCATTACCCGGTGCCCGCGCTGGAAAAGGCGGCGGCGGCAAGGGTGGAAAGGGTGGCGAAAAGGGCTCGCCGGAAAAAGGATCTGAGGGCGGGGCCAGTGACGATGGTGGAGGCAAAGGCGGCGGCAAAGGCGGAGCCAAGGGCCCACCGGAAAAAGGTCCTGAAGGCGGTGCCGGTGAAAATGGCGGAGCCAAAGGCAGCGGCAAGGGCGGCGCCAAAGGCGCGCCGGAGAAAGCCGGCGGCAAAGACAAATCGGCCATCAACGTCACTCATCCTGCCGACTCCGGCCCTGCCTGAAGACAGTCAGTTGCTTCGGTCAAATTTTTATACCGCACGGTCTTCGTTTAAAATCTCGCCGAAAACTCAGCATCCTCGGGAGCTCAGTCATGACTCTTCCTGAACTATCCATAAAACGTCACGTATTTGCCACCATGATGAGCGGGGTGCTGATCCTGTTCGGCATCATCAGTTACCAGCGCATCGGCATGGACCGATATCCCTATATCGAATTCCCTGTCATATCCGTCCAGACCGTCATGCGGGGAGGAAACCCTGACATCATCGACTCAGGCATCACCAACCTGATCGAATCCGCTCTCAATGGCATCCCCGGGGTCGAGGATATCCAGTCCAACTCCTCGCCCGGTGTTTCGCGGATCAATGTCACCTTCAACCTCGACAAGCGCATCGACGTGGCGTTCAATGAGGTGCAGGCAAAAGTAAACCAGGTACTGCGCCGCCTGCCAAGGGAAGCCGACCCGCCGGTGGTTGCCAAACTGGAAACCAACGCCACGCCCATGTTCTGGATCGCGCTTTCCGGCGATCGCACCCTGCAACAGCTGAATCAGTACGCCGCCAATACGCTGAAGAAAAAGCTGGAAACCATTGATGGCGTCGGCGAAGTGCGTATCGGCGGGCAACGCGACCGGACCATCCGGGTCAACCTGATTCCAGCCAAAATGGCCGCCTTCAGCGTCGCCGCGCAGGACATTAGTGAAGCGTTCTCACGCGAGCACCTGCAAATGTCCGGCGGATTTCTGACCGGCCAAGCCACTGAACAACTGGTCAAGCTCGATCTGGAGTTTCACAAGATCGAAGACCTTGAGAAAATGATCATCGGCTATCGCGAAGGAGCCCCAATCAGGCTGAGGGACGTCGCAGAAATTGAAGACGGCCTCAATGACTTCCGCCAACTCTCGCGCTACAAGGGCCAGCAGGCGGTGAGCCTTGGCATCATCAAGATTCCCAATACCAACACCGTGCAGATTGCCGACGAGGTACGTCGGCGCCTCGATGAGGAAATCATTCCCACGCTGCCACCGGGCCTGAAAATCGAGGTCGCCGCCAACGACGCCATCATGATTCGGGAGATTGTCAGTGCCCTGAAGGATCACCTGATCGAAGGAACCTTGCTTGCCGCACTGGTGGTGCTGATTTTCCTGCGCAGCCTGCGCTCGACCATCATTATCTCCCTGTCGATCCCGGTCTCCCTGCTTGGCGCGGTTGCCGTGATTTACTTCTTTGGCTATACCTTTAATTCGGTCACCATGCTCGCCCTGCTGCTGCTGATCGGCGTGGTGGTAGACGACTCGATCGTGGTGCTGGAAAACATATTCCGACACCGGGAGACGCTTGACTCGGATCCGTTTTCAGCCGCCATGAATGGCAGCCGCGAGGTCACCTTTGCGGTGCTTGCCGCCACCTTGTCCCTGGTATGCATATTCGCCCCGGTTATTTTCATCGGCGGCATCATCGGCCAGTTTTTCAAATCCTTCGCAGTGGTCGTTACTTTCGGCGTCATGGTCTCCTGGTTCGTGTCCCAGACACTTACACCCATGCTGTGCTCGCGTTTCCTGAAAGTTGACGACCATGCCAAGCACGGTTACGTACACCGCTTGCTCGATCGCTGGCTGGGCGCATTGGATAATGCCTATCGATACCTGCTGGACAAGGCCCTGCGATTCCGTTGGAGTGTCCTGCTGGCGACTGCCTGTGTGGTCCTGTCCAGCGTCTACTTTTTCAATAACGTCGGCAAGGAACTGGCCCCACAGCAGGACGACGGCCGTTTTATCGTGGCATTTCGCGCCCCGCTGGGCTCGACCATCACCTACTCCGAGCAAAAGATCAAGGAAATAGAAACCATACTCAGCCGCTATCCGGAGATAGACAATACCCTGGGCATCGTCGGATTCGGCGGCTTTGGCCAGGTGAACAATGGCAATGTGGTGGTCCGCCTCAAACCCCGCGACCAGCGCACACGCTCCCAGCAAGTCATCATTGCCTCAGTGCGTCGCGACCTCCAGCAGGTTGTCGGCGCCCGGGTATTTGCCCGCACTTTTGGTATCGTGCAGGGAGAGCGCACCGAGCCTCTGCAGTTCGTGGTCAACGGCCCCAACCTCAAGGAGCTTGGCTCGCAGGCAACCCAGCTACAGCGTGCGCTGCAAAGCGATCCTGCCATCGGCCGCCTGGATACCGACCTGCAGCTGGATCTTCCCCAGTTGATCCTCGTACCCGACAGAACACGCGCACAGGCACTGGGCCTGACATCGCAGGACATTGCACTTGCCATCAGCATGCTGACCGGTGGTATAGACATTGCCCAGTTCAGCGACGAGGAAGGCGACGGGCGACGCTACTTCGTGCGGGTCAAGGCGCAGGATCAGCAAATCACGCAACATGCCGATCTTTCCAAAATTTATCTTCGCAACCGTCAGCAGCAGTTGATACGGCTGGACAGCGTCGCCAGCTTTCGGGAAACGCTGGGGCCAGCCGTCATCGGCCGTTTCGATCTGCAATATGCCGCGCGCTTCTTCGGGATTCCCAGCGTTCCACTGGGCGAAGCTGTGGAAAAGGTGCGCGCCGCCGCCGCGACATTGCCGCCGGGCTATCAGGTGGAGTTTCTCGGTGAAGCCCGGGAACTGGGCAAGACGCAGCGCTTTATCCTGTTCGCGTTCACGGTGGGCCTGATCATGCTTTACATGGTGCTGGCCAGCCAGTTCAATTCCTTCCGCCAGCCGTTCGTCATCATGCTGGCCGTGCCCATGGCAATGGTCGGCGGGATATTCGCGCTTTGGCTCACAGGGCCGGTCAGTCAGTTGCTCACTTCCATGGGATACACTTATTTCCCGCAGACGCTGAACATTTACTCGATGATCGGTCTGGTGCTGCTGATAGGACTAGTTGCCAAGAATTCAATTCTGCTGGTTGATCTGACCAATCAGCGGCGCCTGGAAGGCTTGGGGACCGATGCGGCGCTGCGGGACGCCTGCCCCATACGGCTGCGCCCGGTTTTGATGACCTCGCTTACCATCATCCTTGCGCTGACACCCGCGGCCCTGGGCCTGGGAGCCGGAGCGGAAACCAACGGGCCACTTGCACTGGCAGTGATCGGCGGCATGGTCACTTCGACACTGCTCACGCTGGTGGTGGTACCGGCAGCTTATTCACTGGTTGAAACCGGTGACCTGCTGCATCCGCTTCGGCGTCCGGCTCCCGCAGGCGCTGTAAGCACCTGATCCAATCAGCGCGGCCGGGTCTGGATCCGGCCGCGCGCATTCGGTGCGACCGGCCGCTTGCGCTGCTGTCGCACCGTGTAGACCAGTCGATAGCCCAGCAAAATCGCCAGCAAGATGGCATAAATGACGGGCTCGGTCAGGTCGCGCTTCACCATCCACCAGAAATGCAACACCCCCAGCGGCGCGATGAGGTATATCAGCCGATGCAGCAACTGCCAGCGCCTCGCCCCCAGCCATCGCAGCATGGCATTGGTAGAGGTCACAGCAAGGGGAATCATCAGCACCAGACACAGGAATCCGACAGTGATGAACGGTCGCTGGATGATGTCCTTGAGAATCTCGACAATGTCGAACACGTGGTCGAAGGAAACGTAGGCGGCCATGTGCAGCAGTGCGTAGAAAAACGTGTACAGCCCGAGCATGCGCCGCAAACGTAATAGCCAGCTCCAACCGGTCATTCGCCGCAACGGTGTCACGCAAAGGGTCAGCAACAACAGGCGCAGGGTCCAGTCACCCAGCGAGCGGGTGATTGTTTCGGCCGGATTGACGCCCAGCCATTGCGGAAACAGGAATGCGCCCGCCACCAGGTAGGCCAGCGGCAGCAAAGCGAGGACAAACAAAAATGCCTTCAGCCCGAGAACTGCCTTTTCGGACAATCGCATGCGCTGGACTTATCAGTAGAACTTGCGCAGGTCCATCCCGGCGTAAAGGCTCGCCACCTGATCGCCATAGCCATTGAACAACTGGGTTTTGTGGTTGGCGAAGAATGCCGGCAGGCGTTTCTCGGTGCGCTGGCTCCAGCGGGGATGGTCCACCTCCGGGTTGACGTTTGAATAAAACCCGTATTCCTGTGAATTGGCCTTTTCCCATGCGGTACGCGGCTGCTTTTCGACGAAGCGGATGCGCACAATCGACTTGCCGCCTTTGAATCCGTATTTCCATGGCACCACCAGCCGAATGGGCGCGCCATTCTGATTGGGCAACACCTGGTCATACATCCCGACCGACATGATGGTCAGCGGATGCATCGCCTCATCGATACGCAGGCCCTCGAGATAAGGCCAATCAAGCACCGGAAGCCGCACACCAGGCATGTTCTCCGGCTGCAAGGCAGTGACGAATTCGACGAATTTTGCCTTACTGGTGGGTTCGACCAGCTTTGCAAGCCGGTTGAATTCGAAACCTATCCACGGAATCACCATCGACCAGGCCTCGACACAGCGCATCCGGTAAATGCGTTCTTCAAGCTGAATTTTCATCAGCTCGTCGATGCCGAAAGTGCGCGGCTTGGCCACTTCGCCCTCCACCACCACTGTCCAGGGTTGCGTCTTCAGGCGTTTCGCATGAATGGGAGGATCGGCTTTGTCCGTGCCAAACTCATAATAATTTATGTAATTTGAGACATCCGCAAGGCTGTTCATCTTCTCGGTGGTCGAGAATTTGCTTTTGCCGAACCCTTGGATCTTCTGGGCGCCTTGCGCCTCTGCATTGCCCGCAACCAAGCCGGCCGCGCCGCCCATGGCAAGCAACCCGGCCGCGCCGACAAACTCGCGCCGGCGCTGATAGACGCCGGAGGGGGTAATTTCCGAGGGCTTGATATTTTCGTTTCGCTTGATCAGCATCGCAGATGCTCCATAACTATGGCATTGAAATTATTTGTCGCGCGACACACGGATTCCTTACAAGGGATTCGCCGCCGCTCCAAATTCCTGATCGCGCATTGGCACAAAATCGTGTCAGGGGTTGAGTTGCTGATAGACCGCATTGGCAATACCCAGCAGTTGCTCACGCTCCATCTCACCTGAAAGGGCGTAACCATTGCGTCCATCGATCCAGTAGAAGACCGATATGCGCTCTTCCTGACTGTAACGGAACGCGGTCTGTCCCGATTCGCCACGCTGTGTGCTGACGTACAGCGTCAACCTGCTGCCGCGCGTATCCTGGTACATGAAATGCGCCACCGGACCATTCGAACCGGAAAGCAGGCGACCGCCCACCAGTTCGTAACCCAGCGCGCCCAATTTCGGCGCCTTGAGATCCGTGCCCAGCCGCTTGGACAGCCAGCGCACCAGATGCTCCTCCTCCCTGGCTTCGACCTCCACAGGGTGGCGTACCTCAGGGGCATACACCGCATGCGCAATTGCCGCCTGGCGCGGCAGACTGAGTCCCGGCGAGGGCGTTGTCATGGCCCCACGCACCAGCCATCCCGTGAACAGGCCCACGACAAAAAGTCCTGCTGCCAATCCGTAAAAGCGCCATCGCCCTGCTTTTGCACTGCCGGCAGACAGCAATCGTGCAGGTACCGGTTCATGCAGGTCCGCGGCATAAGCTGCGCGTATCGCCGTATTCAACTCTTTGAGGGCGCGCACACGCTCGGCATCTTCCGGTTGCGATTCCAGCATGCCTTCCAGCGCAAGGCGCCGCGCCGGCTCCAGTTCGTCATCCACCAATCGTTGCAGATCCTCGCCTGCAATGGCACTCACTTGACCGCCTTCAGCGGCACGACGCTCATGCCGCCTTCCAAGTGCTGGCGCAAGCGCTCCCTGGCACGCGAAAGACGGGACATGACTGTGCCTACCGGTATATCCAATGTTTTTCCGACCTCGTCGTACTTCATTTGCTCCAGCGCAACCAGAACCAGAATTTCGCGATGCTCCACCGACAGCCTCATCATGGCGCGCCGCAAATCATCCAGCTCCAGCCCATCGGACTGCGTCGGTCGCACTGCCACAACCGGTGTTTCATCGGTTAACAATTCCAGATCCAGCCGCCGGCCGCGCATTTGATTGACAAACACGTTATGCATGATGGCGAACAACCAGGCGCGCAAGTCGCTGCCTGGCCGCCATAAATGATATTTTTTCCAAGCCCTCTCCAACGTATCCTGGACCAGATCGTCAGCAAGGTAACGGTCATTCGCAAGCGCGCGCGCGTAGCGTCGCAGCCGCGGGATATGCGTCACTATGGGGTGATCATCCATGTGCGCGATGGTAGCGAAAATACCGCTGCTTCACAGGCCGTAGCCGCTTGCCCACCCGGGTAACCGGTGCTTCCTCAGGCTAACAGCCCGAACCATCCTGGTATTCCCGGTCCGTAAAAATCCTTTGTGGGTCCCAGCCGATTGTCCCCGCGGCAGTGCCAGTGACTGGCAGGGCGCCGGCTCTAGGCCGGTTCTGCAAGACAGGCTAGCGAAGTCCGGCGATGTAATCGGCAACCGCCTTGATTTCCGCATCGCTCATTCTTCCGGCGACGGTGCGCATCATGCCGCTGGGGTCATTGGCGCGTTCACCCGAGCGGAATGCCCGCAACTGTGCCTCAATGTACTCGGCATATTGTCCCGCGATCCTGGGATACTGCGACGGAATGCCCGCACCGGCGACGCCATGGCAGGAGGCGCATGCGGCAAGGCCTTTGGAAGTATCCCCACCGCGGAAAACCTTGCGCCCAAGGTTTGCAGTATCGGCGTTCCTGGCAGCACCTTCCTTGGGCTTCTGCCCCGCGTAGAACGCTGAAATATTGCGAATATCCTCGTCAGACAGTCCAGCGCTCATCCCCATCATGACCGGGTTCTTGCGCGTGGCATTGGCCTTGAAACTAAGCAGTTGCTTGGTCGTGTATTCCGGAAACTGGCCGGCTATCTTGGGATTGAGGGGTGTCGGACTATTACCATCCGGCCCGTGACAGGCTGCGCAGACTTTGCCTGCGATGGCCTTGCCTTTCTCAAGATCCGGCTTGACGGCAGGCGTTTGCGCCAACACGCTAAAAGCACTCCCCGCAAGGACGGCAAGCGTGAACGCGCGTAGCAGGGGAAACGCTGAAAACTGCTTCTTTTTTGAGATCATGCAAATTGGACCTGGATGAAACACCCGACGCGGGTGCGGAATCGTTAAATCACCGCTGGAAACGAAGCTTCCCCGGAAAATCATGGGCTTGCAAAGCTGTTATTCTAACAGGCTGCCGTCAAAAGCGGCAGCCCGCCTTTTGCCCGCCTTTTTACATTGCATAGCTGCGTAACCCATACATCATGCCTTTGTTTCAGCACGCGGTCTACGCGGCGAGCGTTGCAACCCCGGAAGACCCCCTGCCTCCCAGTACGGGCGAGATCGCCTTTGCGGGACGATCGAACGCCGGGAAATCCAGTGCCATCAATGCCATGGCAACGCGACGGCGGCTGGCATTTGTCAGCAAGACGCCAGGGCGCACGCAAATGATCAATTTTTTTTCCCTGAGCGACCTTCGTTTCCTGGTCGATCTGCCCGGCTATGGTTATGCCAATGTCCCCGGCGCCGTGCGCTCTAAATGGGACCGGATACTGGGAAATTACCTTCTCAACCGGCCTGAATTACGCGGCATGGCGCTGGTGATGGACATTCGCCACCCCATGACCGATCTCGACCGCAGCATGATGGATTTCATGCGCCCCACCAGCATCCCCATCCATGTGCTGCTGACAAAATCCGACAAGCTTGCGCGCACCGAAGCGCTGGCAATACTGGCCAGTGTGCGCGGGGCTCTCGCCTTGTTGTCGCCCTTGTACACCGCACAGCTCTTCTCCAGTTTGAAACGCCATGGAATAGAAGCTGCCGAGGCGGTCTTTGCCGCATGGCTGTCCCTTAAGGTCCCCGAGCCGTCCAAAACCGATGCGAAAATCACGCTCCCGGAAAACAGCAACGCGTCCGGCCGGATAAGGCGCCGTACCGATGGCATCTGGAAGCCGAAAGATAAAAAACCCCGGGCTAAAGGGGAATAAAGCCCGGGGCCAAACACCTTAGCTTTAGGGACTAAGGCACCCGCTCAGGGAGATGGAGCGGGAGACGATTTCTCAACCATCTGTTAAGTAGACTGGCAGAAAAGCGAATGGTTCCCGAAAATTGCACCGCTTGCGCAAACGCGCCAACCTGCCGAGGACAGCCATGAGCGCAGCCGCGAAATTTCCTGCCAACCGCATGAGACGAATGCGAAAAGATGAGTATTCACGCCGTCTAATGAGAGAGCATGTACTTACATCAAACGACTTGATCTACCCTGTCTTTGTGATCGATGGCAAGCGCCGCAAGCTGGCAGTACCCTCCATGCCGGGCGTTTTCAGGCACACCCTGGACATGCTGTTGCCGGTCGCCCAACGCTGCCTCGATCTGGGCGTGCCGGTCATCGCCTTGTTCCCTGCGATAGAGCCCGTACTGAAAACCCCGGATGGGATTGAAGCCACCAATCCGCAGGGCCTGATCCCCCGGGTGGTCGCGGCGCTGAAACAGCGCTTTCCGGAATTAGGAGTCATGACCGACGTCGCCTTGGACCCCTACACCAGCCACGGCCAGGACGGTGTCGTCGACGCCAGCGGCTATATCATCAATGATGAAACGCTTGGTTTGCTGGAACGCCAGGCGCTGGTGCAGGCGGCAGCCGGCGTGGACATCGTTGCTCCCTCGGACATGATGGACGGACGCATAGGCCGCATCCGCACTGCCCTTGACGCGTGCGAGCATATCCACACCAAAATTATGGCCTATTCGGCAAAGTATGCCTCGGCCTTCTACGGCCCTTTCCGGGATGCCGTGGGTTCGGCAGGCGCATTGGGCAAAAGCAACAAAGCCTCCTACCAGATGGACCCGGCCAACAGCGACGAAGCATTGCGCGAAGTGCGCCTGGACCTGGAAGAAGGTGCCGACATGGTGATGGTCAAACCGGGACTGCCTTATCTCGACATCCTGCGCCGGGTGAAAGAGGAGTTCAAGGCGCCCACATTTGTCTACCAGGTCAGCGGCGAGTACTCCATGCTGAAGGCCGCCGTCGCGCGTGGCTGGCTGAATGAAGATGCTGCGGTCATGGAAACCCTGCTCGCTTTCAAACGCGCCGGTGCCGACGGTATTCTCACCTATTTCGCGCTGGATGCCGCCGAACACCTGCGCAGAAATTGATAGCCTGTTTGCTTCCCCAAAGGGGTACGCCGCGCCGTCCGGGGGCGTAATAAGCTGCCGCTCAGGCTCTATAATCCCGCATATAACCCCGCACCTAACCCGAGGAATCACCGTGAGCCACTATCAACACCACGTCTTTTTCTGCTGCAACCAGCGCAACAACGGCGAAGCCTGTTGCAATGATCACGGCGCGCAGGCCTTGCGTGACTATGCCAAGAGCAAGGTCAAGTCCATGGGCCTCGCCGGCGAAGGCAAGGTTCGTATCAATCAGGCCGGCTGCCTTGACCGCTGCGAACTGGGTCCGGTGATGGTCGTTTACCCGGAAGAGGTCTGGTATACCTACATCGACAAATCCGATATCGATGAAATTGTCGAAGAGCACCTGAAGAACGGCAAGGTAGTCGAACGCCTGCGGATATGACCCTGCCGATTGAACGGGTGCTGATTTCCGGCGCAAGCGGGAACGTGGAAGCGGTACTGGATTTTCCCGAGATCGGCGAAGCGCGTGGTGTGGCGCTCATCGCCCATCCGCATCCGCTCCACGGCGGCGCGCTGGATAACAAGGTGGTACAGACGCTGGCACGCAGTTTTTGCGAACTCGGCTACGTCAGCGTGCGACCCAATTTTCGCGGCGTCGGACAAAGCGCCGGCGTCCACGACAAGGGCCTGGGCGAAACCGACGACATGCAGAAGGTGGCCGCATGGGCAGGCGAGCGCTTCGGCCACTCGCAGACGGTGCTGGCCGGATTTTCCTTCGGTTCTTTCGTCCAAGTCCGTCTGTCGCAACGCATCGCCGTCGAGCGCATGGTGCTGGTCGGCACCGCCGTGGGCCGGGTCAGTGGCGATCGCCAATATCCCGGCGCCAAGGTGCCCGCCGACACCGTGGTCATTCACGGAGAACTGGATGAGACCGTGCCCCTGGCCAATGTGCTCGACTGGGCACGCCCCCAGGAACTTCCCGTTGTTGTCATTCCCGGCGCCGATCATTTTTTCCACCTGCGTCTGCACATCATCCGCGGCATCGTGAAACGCGCATGGCAGTCCTAGCCGTCGAGGGCCTGCGCAAATCCTATGGCGGTGTCGAAGTGCTGCGCGGCACCAGTTTCGCCATTGAACGGGGTGAATGCTTCGGACTGCTGGGCCCCAATGGCGCGGGGAAGACCACCACATTGCGCTTGTGCCTGGGGCTGATAGAACCTGACGAGGGACGCATCGAGCTGCGCGGCCTGCCAGTGCCCGCCATGGCCAGGGAGGCGCGCGCCCGTGTCGGGGTGGTGCCGCAGATGGACAACCTTGACCCGGATTTCACGGTTCTTGAGAACCTGCTGGTGTACGGTCGTTACTTTGGCCTGGAAGACCATGCGGTGCGCGCGAGCATTCCCCGATTGCTCGAATTTGCAGGGTTGAGCGGCCGTGCCGGCGCGCGCATTCAGGAACTTTCCGGCGGCATGAAGCGCCGGCTCACCCTGGCCCGCGCCCTGGTCAATGATCCTGAAGTCATTTTCATGGACGAGCCCACCACGGGACTTGACCCGCAGGCCCGCCATCTCATCTGGGAACGCATGAAAACGCTGCTGGGGGAAGGCCGCACCATATTGCTCACCACGCACTTCATGGACGAGGCTGAGCGCCTGTGCTCACGCCTGACCATTATGGATACCGGTCGGGTGATCGCCGAGGGCTCGCCACGCCATTTGATTGCGCAACATATCGAGCCGCAGGTGGTCGAAGTCTATGGCGACGGTGTGCTTGAATGGTCGCGCGACACGGCGGTGCATCTTGCCGACCGGGTCGAGCTGACCGGGGAAACGGCGTTCTGCTATGCCAACAACCCCGGCCAGTTGCTGGCTATGCTTGAGACCCAGTCCACGTTGCGCTACCTGCATCGCCACGCCAACCTGGAAGATGTGTTTCTCAAACTCACCGGCCGGGAACTGCGCGAATGAGCGCGAGCCGCTATGCGCTGCCAGCCCTGAGCCTGCGTTTCATTCCGGTGTGGCGCCGGAATCTGCTGGTCTGGCGCAAGCTCGCCATTCCTTCCATTCTGGGCAATTTTGCCGATCCCATGATCTATATGCTGGGGCTGGGCTATGGCCTCGGGCGTCTGCTTCCCGATGTGGGCGGGGTACCCTACATCGTGTTCCTCGCCGGAGGCACTGTCTGCTTCTCCACCATGAACAGCGCCACGTTCGAGGCCCTCTATTCAGGCTTCTCGCGCATGCATGTGCAGCGCACCTGGGATGCCATCATGAACACGCCCCTCACGCTCGACGATGTCGCCCTGGCGGAGCTTATCTGGGCGGCCACCAAGAGCTTTCTCTCCGGACTGGCAATCCTGATCGTGGTCTGGCTGCTGGGGCTGTCCACCTCGATCATGTCCCTTTGGATACTCGCCATCGTCCCGCTGATAGGACTGGCGTTCGCCGCACTGGCATTGATTATTACGGCACTGGCACGCAGCTACGATTTCTTCATGTATTACTTCACCCTGGTGGTGACGCCCATGGCCATGCTGTGCGGCGTATTCTTCCCCGTGGAACAGCTACCCGAGCCTCTGCAGGTCTTTGCCGTCGTGCTGCCGCTTACCCATGCCACCGCGCTGGTGCGCCCGCTGCTCCTGGGCGAGATCCCGGTGGCGCCGCTGACCAACGTGCTGGTACTGCTTGCCTACGCGCTGGTGGGGTTCTATGCTGCGGTGATACTTTTTCGCCGGCGATTTCTCGATTAACCATGCTCTGGGTCAAGGCCTTCCACATCATCTTTGTTGTCACCTGGTTTGCCGCCCTGTTTTATCTTCCGCGGCTGTTTGTCTATCATGCAATGACCACGGATCATGAGGGGCGGGAGCGCTTCAAGGTGATGGAGCGCAAACTCTATCGCGGCATCATGACCCCGAGCGCCGTGCTTGCCATTGCCCTGGGGCTCTGGCTGTATCTGGGCTACGGCATCAGCGGCGGATGGTTGCATGCGAAGCTCGCCATCGTCGCGCTGCTGGTCATTTATCACCTTTGGTGCGGCAAGTTGTTGCGCGCGTTCGCGGCGGACAGCAATGTCCGCTCGCATGTCTGGTATCGCTGGTTCAATGAAGTGCCCGTGCTGCTGCTGATTGCCGCAGTCATACTGGCCGTGGTCAAGCCTTTTTAGCCGTGGCTGTCAATCCCCTGTTGCAAAACCGCCCACCGCTTTCTGGCAAACGGGGAAAGGCTCATGCTAAGCTGGCGCATAGACGAAACCCCGGTGTATAGACGAATCCCCAGTGGTATACAAAGACTCTCACAGGCCGGCATCATGAACAGACCTGATAGCGTGAGACTGCGGCTGGCCCGGCAAGGGGATGCCGAAATTATTGCGGGCCTGTCCCGCGATCTGATCGAAACCGGCCTGGGCTGGTCATGGAGCCCCGAGCGCGTCAGCCGCTCCCTCGCGGAGAAAAATACTGTCACCCTGATTGCCGCCGAGCGCGGCCGTGTAGTCGCCTTTGCCATTGCCTTTTTCGGGGAGGAGCATGTGCATCTGTCCCTGCTGGCGGTGCGTCCTTCGCACCAGCGCCAGGGCATCGGCCGGCGCATGATGGAATGGCTGCTCAAATCAGCGCGCGTCGCCGGGACAGCCAGCATCCATCTCGAATTGCGCGCGCGCAACCAGGCGGCACGACGCTTTTATCGCGCCCTGGACTTTACGGAAACAGCCTACGTCCCCGGCTACTACCGCGGCCGCGAGATGGCATTGCGCATGTCGCGGGAATTGCGCGATGCACGCGCCCAACTCCCCGACTGGCGCCTGCCCAGCCCGAAATCATCCTGAATCCGGTGTCCGCGTTCGCACCGGGCAACGCCATATGCTGGATTATCGCCGCCACGCTGCTGTGGCCCATCTCCGCTGCCGTGGCCGTGCCCCTGCCCGCCATTGAAGCCGGCGTATCGCGGGAACTGGCCCGCTGGCGCACGCAGCACTACCGCGATGTTCAATACGCCATCGAATTTGCTCTGCATCCCGGCGCAACGCGCATTGAAGGCAACATCGAAATTCGCTTTACCCAGGAAGCCAACACCGGTGACCTGGTGCTTGACTGGCGCGGAGAGCGCCCCGGGGAACGGGTGCGCGATATCCTGGTCAACGGTCTGCCCGCATTCGGGGTGCGTTTTGTCGCCGATCATCTGATCATCCCGGGCGCCTTGCTGCAGGCAGGTGAGAACCGGATTGCACTCGGCTTCCAGGCGCCGGTCGGCGCCGCCGGCGCATTGACCCGTTATCTTGATCGCGAGGATGGCGCGGAGTATCTGTACTCCCTGTTCGTGCCCGTAGAAGCCAGCACCGTATTTCCATGTTTCGACCAGCCCGATCTGAAAGCGCGCTTCACGCTTGCCGTGACCGCCCCGGAGGGCTGGAAGGTCATTGGCAATGCGCCTGCCGCCACCGTGACATCCCTGGGAACTCGCCTGCGCCATCTTTTTGCCGCCAGCGAACCTATCAGCACCTATCTGTTTGCGTTTGCCGCCGGCCCGTTCGTCGAACTCACCGAAACCGGCCACGCTGCGCCGGTGCGACTTTTTGCGCGCCGTTCGCGCGCCGATCGCGCCCGTGAGGAAGCGCCGCAATTACTCGGCCTCAATCGCGCCGCGATGAATTGGTTTGCAGCGTATTTCAATCAGCCGTTTCCCTTCGCCAAGTACGACCTGGTGCTCATCCCGGAACTGGCCTACGCGGGCATGGAACATGCCGGCGCGAGTTTTCTGCGCGAAGAATCGGTGTTGTTTCCCTTTGATCCCGGTGCCACCGATCTGCTGCGCCGTGCGCAATTGCTGCTTCACGAAACCTCGCACCAGTGGTTTGGCAACCTGGTCACCATGCGCTGGTTCGACGACCTGTGGCTGAAAGAAGGTTTCGCCAATTTTATGGCGGCCAAGGCCACCGAGGCCCTGCTGCCGGAATTTCCCGCCTGGGTCGCGTTTCACGCCCTGAAGACTGCGGCCTACCGCACCGATGTGACCCGCGGAACCACAGCCATACGCCAGCCCATGGCCAATCTGTCGGAAGCGAAATCCGCTTACAGCAATATCGTCTATGCCAAGGCGCCGGCAGTGCTGCGCCAGGCGGAGT
>JBCKLP010000010.1:0-34246 GCA_038903735.1 Burkholderiales bacterium
GTGGCCGGGCGCAGCCCGCGCCACACGAAGAATGACTCGGCGGCTTGCTCGACCAGCATGCCCAGACCATCGGCCACGCGCGCGCCCTGTGCGCGTGCCTGCGCGAGGAAAGGTGTGTCGCCCTTGGCATACATCATGTCGTAGGCAAGAGCGCCGGCGTTGTACATCTCGCCGGGCACCAGGGGCGTCTCGCCCGCAAGGCTCGCCGAAGTGGCATTGATCACAATATCGAAGCGGCGGCCTGCGAGTGCCGCAAAAGTACTTGCCGACACACGCGCGGCTGTTGCCTTGCCGAACAACGCTGCCAGTTCTGCGGCGCGTGATTCGGTGCGATTGGCGATCACCAGCAATGTGGGATGCTGTTCCAGCAGAGGCCCCAGCGCGCCACGCGCCGCGCCGCCCGCGCCGAGCAACAGCACCGCTTTGCCCGCCAGGACGACTTCCAGATTGAACGTGAGATCGCGCACCAGTCCGACGCCGTCGGTGTTGTCGCCGACAATGCCCTCGGGCGATAGCTTGAGCGTATTCACCGCGCCGGCGGCACGCGCCCTCGAGGTCAACTCATCGGCGATGGCGAAGGCCTCCTGCTTGAAGGGCACGGTAACGTTGGCGCCGCGCCCGCCCGCGTCACGAAATGCTCGCAGCGTGGCGGCGAAGTCGTCTATCGGCGCGAGCAGGCGGATATATTCGATGTCCTGCGCGGTCTCCTCGGCGAACGCGGCATGGATGTCCGGCGAGCGGCTGTGCGCCACCGGGTTGCCGATGACGGCGTAGCGGTCGCTCACGCTTTTAATCCGCGAACATTCAATCCGCGAAGACACGGTCACCCTGCGCGAAATGCCAGGTGCGGGTGATGACCAGGATGTCGGTGTCGCGGCGGATGCTGTCGGGAAAGCGGGCGTAGGGCGCGGCCATTTTCACGATTTTTTCGGCCGCCTGATCCAGAACAGGCTGGCCCGAGGAACGATCCACATCCAGCCGGTTGATGGTGCCATCGGCATTGATGGACACCGTCAGCCGCAGACTGCCGTAGACACGGCCGCGAGCGCTTTCGGGATAATTCAGGTTGCCGACGCGCTCGATTTTCAAGCGCCAGTCCTCGACATATTGCGCGAAGCGGAACTCGGTGGCGCGCGCGCCGATAAAGGTTTTCTTCGGACGCTGGTTGTATTCGTCGATCTGCCGGGATACCTGCGCCTCCAGCGACCGCACCATGGCAAGCGCGCTGTCGCGCAATTCCACGCCGCGCGCTTCGCGCTGCGGTTCGGCGTGTGCGGGCGCGCTTGCCACCACCGAAGGCGCCGGCACTGCTTTCGGAGCGGCCTGGGTGAGCAACTGGCGCTGCTGCGTCTCCAGTTCCTGCACGCGGCGCTGGGCCTCGCGCACATCATCGCCCGTTCGATTCTCCGTATGCGTTGGCAGTGGTGAACGCGCACGGCGCGCCTCGTCGGTATTGCCACCACCATCGAGATTGGTCTGCGCCAGCACTTGAGCCTTGGTGGGTGCTGCGCGGGTTTTTGAATTGACGATGACCACTTCCAGGGGCGCCATGGCGGCGAGGCGCTTCATCTCGGGCAACTGGAAACGGATCGACAAAAGCGTGGCATGCAACAGCAGCGAGGCCGCTATGGCAAGGGCCAGGACGCGCGAGCCGCGATCAAGTCCACGCCACGAAGCCAGCATGGAAGCAGGCCAGACGCGGATGCCCTCAAATTGTCGCGGGATCGAAATCATTCAATTAAAAAGTCTTTTAATTCATGCAATTCAATGATATTTTTAAGATGATACCTGAAGAAAATATTTGCCACGAACCGCTTCTACTGGGCCGTGGCTGGCAATATATGCCACGAACCGCTTCTACTGGAGCGGGGTTGGCAATATTTGCCACGAACCGCTACTACTGGGCCGTGGCTGGCAGGGTCCCGGCCAGCGCCCGGCATTGCAGCTCCACTTCCATGAGATCAATTCCTGCCACCTCCAGTTCGACGCGAGTGCCTGGGGGGAGTTCCGGCAACGAGGGCACCCGCACCACTAGGGGCAGGCGCTCCAGCCGCACCAGATTGTCGCGCAGCACCGCGCCGCCTGCAATGGCGACCTTTTCCTGCTGCAGCCAGCGCAGGCACCAGTAGCGCTCCATGCGCCATTGAAAATCGGCATACAAGGAGTACGTGGTGTCGAAGTCATGCACGGCCGCGAGCAGGTTCTCGCCGCTGCGCTCAAAGGGCGCAGCTTTGCCCTCCAGCAGCGCCAGCAACTGCCATTGATTGATCAGATCGACATAGCGGCGCAGGGGTGAGGTCAGCCAGGCGTAGTGGCTGATGCCCAGCCCCTGATGCGCGCCCGGCGAAGTGCTCATGCGCACCTTGCCCGAAGTCTGCACCCGATAGACCCCTGCCACGCCGCCGCCATCGAGCAGCCGCCCCCAGGCCGCGTTGGCATGAATCATCATCTCGGCCACCAGCTTGTCCACCGGCGTGCCGCGGCTGCGTTCGCTGATCTGGATGCGCTCCGTTCCCTCAGGGTCGCGCAGCACCTCGAAGTTGTACTCGACGCGATCACCAGCAGCCGAGGCCTTGCCGCGCGCAACTTCGCGCGCGTTGGCCAGGCGCCAGAGAAAATACAGTTCACCGGCATGGGCAATGCCTGCGGGAATCTCGCCCGCCGGAAAGGCAATATCCAGTGCCTGGGTCTGGGTGTGGCGCAGATTGGTCTGCACCGGCACCCGCTCGATCATCGTGTGCTCGCGCTCGATGCTGAAATCGTCCTCGCGCACATCCAGATACAGGGATACCGCCGGGCGCGCAGCCCCGGCCGCCAAGGTGAAATTGGCGATGACCTCCGGCGGCAGCATGGTGATTTTGGCGCCGGGCATATAGACCGTCGAGAGGCGGGTGCGCGCCAGTTGATCCAGCGGGCTGCCCGGCACTATGCCCAGGCCGGGCGCAGCGATGTGGATGCCCACGCGCATGCGGCCCTCGCCCAGCGGCGTGACTGAAAATGCATCATCGATTTCGGTGGTCGACTCGTCATCCACGCTGAAGGCGGCCACCGCCGCCAGCGGCAGCTCGCCCACACCCTGCACCGCCAGATCCGGCGGGAAGCCGGTGCCACGCGGAAAGCATTCGTACAAGAAGCGCTGCAGATGGTAGTCGCTGCTGGAGGGAATGGCGCCAGCGCGCTCGAGCAACTTGAGCGCTGACAGGCCGGCCATCTCGCAAGCCTTCTCCAGTGCCTTGGTTTCGGGCTTGTTGCGGTCCGGCTTGTAGAGCAATTCATGCAACAGGGGTTTCAAGTCCGCCGGGAAAACACCGGCGGCCAGTTCCCCGGCCCAGGCGTCAATGCGCAACTGCTGCAGGCGTTTTTTCTCCAGCGCGGCCAGCGCTGCGCGCAGGGTATCCGCAGGCGCCGCCTTGAATTGTCCCTTGCCCTTGCGGTAGAAGTACACCGGTGCTGCCTGCAGCTTGACGAGTATCCCCGCCGCCTCCACCGGATTCGGCGCATGACCGCAGTATTCCTTCGCCAGTGCTGCGAATCCGAACTCCGCCTCGCCGCAGCATTCCCACAGAAAGTCGACATCAATGTCGGCCGCCATGGTTTCCGCCTGCTTCATGAGTTCGGCCGGTGCCGGCGCAGCAAAGCGCAGCAGCACGGCGCTCGCTTTCACCTTGCTGCGTTTGCCGTGGGGGGCTTCGATCTGCAATGACGCATCGTTGTCGGCGAGCACGCTGCCGACTTTGAAGGCGCCACTTTCCTCAAATAGAACATGCATGGAATTGCCATCAGGTAAAGCGCGCGGGATTGAGGGCGCCGGACATTCGGGAATCCGCTCGTCGCGCGGGCCGTGGAGCGCCGATTATAACGGTGCCGGCGCCGGGTCTGACGCGCCTTGCCAACTACCCGACTACCAGCCAGGGATTCCCGCAAACTCCAGGATGGACGGGATATGGTCGGGAAAACTCCGCAGGGAATGATCGCCGCCCTCCACCACCACCTGGCGCGCGCCGGCATAGCGATTCACCGCCAGGCGGTAATCCAGTACCTCATCACCCGTTTCCACCAGCAGCAGGTAACGCTCAGGCGTGACGCGCGGCGGGCACAGCGCCTGAAAAGCCCGCATATGTTCTTCCCCCAAGGTGTACTTTTCCCCGCTGTACAGGTTGAATTGCGTGCCCATGTAAGCACGCAGGCCCAGATGCGGATCGATGGCGGGGTTGATCAGCACGGCGCGCGCGTCGTGTTTTTCCGCAAGCCAGGTGGCGTAAAACCCGCCCAGCGAGGAGCCGACAAAGCAGACCTCATTGCAGACTTCATTGCCTGGGCGTCCCGCAAACTGCGCTTCGGCGAGCGCCACCGCCTTCAGGGGCTGGTGCGGCAGTGAGGGGCAGGCGTAATGTTGCGACTGGCCGCGGCGCGCCAACACCGCGCCCAACTGCCGCGCCTTGCTCGATTGCGCGGAACTGTTCAGCCCGTGCAAATAGACCAGCAGCATGTCTATTGCGCTGTTGCCAGCGCCGCCAGCAGTTTTTCGTGGATGCCACCGAAAGCACCGTTGGACATGAGCAGCACCTGGTCGCCGGGCCGCGCCTCGGCAAGCACAGCGGCAACCAGGGAGTGCAGATCATCGTGACATTGAAGTTTCGCGGCCAGCGGCGCCAGGGCCTGCGCCACGTCCCAGCCCAGGCCGCCGGTGTAACAGAACACACTGTCCGCGCCCCCGAGACTGTCGGCGAGGCGCTCCTTCATGGCGCCCAGTTTCATGGTGTTTGAGCGCGGCTCCAGCACCGCAAGAATGCGGCCACTCTGCGCACCCAATTGCGCCCGCAATCCTGCAATGGTGGTGGCTATCGCCGTCGGGTGGTGCGCAAAATCATCGTAGACCGCCACGCCAGCCACAGTGCCGCGCAACTCCATGCGCCGGCGCACGTTCTGGAAGCGACTCAGCGCCTCGATGGCCTGCGCGGGCGCCACCCCGGCATGCTGCGCGGCGGCAATCGCCGCCAGCGCATTGTTGCGGTTGTGCTCACCCATCAGCGACCAGCGCAGGCTCCCAAGCGCTTTGCCCTGGTGGCGGATTTCGAATCCACTCGCACCCGGCTCACCGCAGCTCCAGTCGCCACCCGGGCCAAAGGTCTGCAGCGGCGTCCAGCAGCCTTTGCGGATCACTCGTTCCACGGCAGTATCTGCGGCGCTATCTGCGGCGGGTATCACGATGCACCCCGATCCCGGCACAATGCGTACAAAATGGTGAAATTGGGTTTCAATAGCGGCAAGATCGACGAAGATGTCAGCATGATCGAATTCAATATTGTTGATAATCGCCGTCTTGGCCCGGTAGTGCAGCATCTTGGCGCGTTTGTCGAAAAATGCCGTATCGTATTCGTCAGCCTCGACCACGAAATGGGCAGACGAAGTCAGCCTTGCCGACACTCCGAAGTTCTCCGGGACTCCCCCAATAAGAAAACCGGGCTGCCGGCCCGCAGCCTCCAGGATCCACGCCAGCATCGAGGAAGTCGTCGTTTTCCCGTGGGTTCCCGCCACTGCGAGTACCCACTTACTTTGCAGTACGTTCTCCGCCAGCCACTGTGGTCCGGAGATATAGCGGTCCCCGCGGTTGAGGATGGCCTCCATCAGGGGGTTGCCGCGGGTGACCACATTGCCGATCACCCAGAGGTCCGGATTAAGGCTGATCTGCTCGGCAGCAAAGCCTTCGATCAGCTTAATCCCCTCTGCCCCCAGCTGCGTGCTCATGGGCGGATAGACATTGGCGTCGCAGCCGGTGACCCGATGGCCGGCACTGCGCGCCAGCAGGGCAAGCCCGCCCATGAAGGTGCCGCAGATGCCGAGGATGTGGATATGCATGACAGGTCCGTGCTGAAAAACCAGCGAAAAGCCGTGGAACTTCACCAATGTGGCGCTAACTGGCGAGGATATTATCGCATCGGAACCTCATACCCACGCTGCGGTATGATCGTTGGCCACTCTGAATCTCCCCAAGTGACCATGTCCAAGCAGTTGCAGATACGCCAGCGGATCGCGGCGGTGGCAGCCCGATTGATGGCCGAGGACGGCATCGACGATTTCGCCCTGGCCAAGAGAAAAGCCGCACGCCAGGTCGGCGCCGGCGCCAGTCAGGTGCTGCCGGGCAATGAGGAAATTGAAGAACATCTGCGCGCCTACCAGGCCTTGTATCAGGGTGATGAGCAGCGCGAACATCTGCGCGAACTGCGGCTGCAGGCAGCGGCGATCATGCGCGAGCTTGCCGCGTTTCACCCCTATTTGAGTGGACAGGTATTGAGCGGCATAGCCGGACGTTATGGCGAGATCGACCTGCAGGTTTTTACCGATGACGCGAAGTCCCTGGAACTCCTTTTCCTCAACCGCGGCGTCACCTATGAGGTCAGCGAGCAACGCCGCTGGGCCGGCGACCAGGCGCGTGCGGTGACCGTGCTGACATTGGACTGGCGGGAGACGCGCGTTAACCTTTCCCTGTTCGCCGCCCGGGACGAGCGCGCCGCCTTGCGCAGCTCCCCCGGCGGCCGGCCCATTGAGCGCGCCACGCTGGCGGCCGTGGAACAGCGGGTGGCCCAGGTTGGATAAGACGCGCCGCCGCCTGCTGGTAGGCGCTGCCGTGCTGGCCGCCGCCGCCGGTGCTGGCGCTGGCTTGCAGTGGGTCTTACGCAAGCTGAACAGCGAGGGCGTCGCCACCCGCGAGCTGTGGGCCATGCCCTTGACTGATCTTGACGGCAAGCCCAAGGGGCTGGGCCATTGGCAGGGGAAGATCCTGGTGCTCAATTTCTGGGCAACCTGGTGCGCGCCTTGCCGCGAGGAAGTGCCTGCGCTAGTCAGGATTCAGGACAAATATGCCGCTAACGACGTTCAAATTGTAGGTATCTCCCTGGATTTTGTCGCCAAAGTGCAGGAATTTGCCAAGGAATTCAAAATCCAGTACGCCTTGCTGATTGGCGGACTAGAAACCATCGACTTCACCCGAAAAATAGGCAACCCCGCTGCCGGGCTGCCCTATACTGTGGTTCTGGCCAGGGACGGTCGCATCGCCGCGCGCCACCTGGGTGGCATTTCCGAAGCCCGGCTGGATGCGGCACTGGCGGGTCTGATCACCAAATCATAAAGGAACAGCGTCTAAATTCCGGGAACAGGTAGACTAAATCCCGTTATTTCGTCGAAAATGCCCCTATGCCAGTTGTCAGAAAAATTTCCTCCGCGCGCCTGTCGCAAGTGCGCTCAAAGGTTCCGCAAGGACATCAGCGTTTCCTCTTATTGAATGGCCCCAATCTGAATCTGCTGGGCACACGCGAGCCGGAGATCTATGGTCGGGAAACGCTGGCGGATATCGAGCGACGCCTGAGCGCCCTGGCGGCCACACTGGGCGTCACCCTCGAATGCTTTCAGAGCAACCACGAAGGCGAGCTGATTGACCGGGTGCAGAACGCCGGCAAACAGCGCGTATCGGGCATCATCATCAACCCGGCAGCGCTGACCCATACCAGCGTAGGCCTGCGCGACGCGCTGGCCGCTGTGGCGATCCCCTTCGTGGAAGTCCATTTGTCGAATATTCATGCGCGGGAACCGTTTCGGCGCACCTCTTATTTCTCGGATCTGGCCCGCGGTGTCATCTGCGGATTGGGAAGCCAGGGTTACGAGCTCGCCCTCAAGGCCCTGTTGCCTTCCCCCCGGGAAGACTGAGCCGACAACTGAGCCGACCACAGCCGGCGGAAAGACCCTGCCATGGATTTACGCAAGCTGAAAAAACTGATCGAGCTCGTCCAGGAATCGGGGATCTCCGAACTGGAGATCACCGAAGGCGAGGAGAAAGTCCGCATCGTGCTGGGCGGCGTGGCGCAGAAGGAAATCTCTTATGTGTTGCCGCCGCTTGCCACCGCGCCGGCCGGCGCAGTGGTCGCTGCTGCCACTCCCGCCCCGGTCGAGCCCCCCGTTGTCGAACAACACACGATCAAGGCGCCCATGGTGGGCACTTTCTACCGCTCGGCAACGCCCGGGAGCAAGTCCTTCGTGGAGGTCGGCGACAACGTGCAGGTGGGCCAGCCTATTTGCATCATCGAAGCGATGAAGCTGATGAATGAAATTGAATCCGACAAAGCCGGGGTGGTGAAAGCGATCCTGATCGACAACGGCCAGCCCGTCGAGTACGGCGAGCCCCTGATAGTGATCGGCTGAGACCGTGTTCGAAAAGATTCTCATCGCCAACCGCGGCGAGATTGCATTGCGCATACAGCGCGCCTGCCGGGACATGGGCATTCGCACCGTGGTGGTCCATTCCGAGGCGGACCGCGAAGCCAAGTACGTGAAGCTGGCCGATGAATCGGTCTGCATCGGCCCGGCGGCATCCAGCGCCAGTTATCTCAATGTGCCCGCCATTATCAGCGCCGCCGAAGTCACCGACGCCCAGGCCATCCATCCGGGCTACGGCTTTTTGTCGGAGAACGCCGATTTCGCCGAAGCTGTGGAGAAAAGCGGTTTTGTGTTCATCGGACCGCGCCCGGAAACCATCCGCCTGATGGGCGACAAGGTCAATGCCAAACAGGCCATGACCAAGGCGGGTATCCCCTGCGTGCCCGGCTCCGATGGGCCGCTGCCCGAAGACCCCGCGGAAATGATCAAGGTCGCGCGCAAGGTGGGCTATCCGGTGATCATCAAGGCGGCCGGCGGCGGCGGCGGGCGCGGCATGCGCGTGGTGCATACCGAAGCCGCGCTGAAAAATGCCGCGCATCTGACCCGCGCCGAAGCGCAGTCCGCCTTCGGCAATCCCATGGTCTATCTGGAAAAGTATCTGGAAAATCCCCGCCATATCGAGATCCAGGTGCTCGCCGACGAGCACAAGAATGTGATCTACCTGGGCGAGCGCGACTGCTCGCTGCAGCGTCGACATCAAAAAGTCATGGAGGAGGCCCCGGCACCGGGCATCACCCCGCGGCAGCGCAAGCGCGTTGGCGAACGCTGCGTGGATGCCTGCCGCAAGATGGGCTACCGCGGCGCCGGCACCTTCGAATTCCTGTACGAAAACGGCGAGTTCTTTTTCATTGAAATGAACACCCGTGTGCAGGTGGAGCATCCAGTCACCGAATGGGTGACGGGCGTGGACATCGTGCAGGAACAGATTCGCGTCGCCGCGGGCGAGAAGCTGAAATTCCGCCAGCGCGACATCGAAATCCGCGGCCATGCCATCGAGTGCCGCATCAATGCCGAGGACCCCTTCAACTTCACACCCTCCCCCGGCCGCATCACCTCCTACCATCCACCGGGGGGCCCCGGCATCCGTGTGGACTCGCATGCCTACCACGGCTACGTGGTGCCGCCCTACTACGACTCGATGATCGGCAAGGTAATTGCCTACGGCGAGGACCGTGACCAGGCGATCCGGCGCTTGCGCATTGCGCTTTCGGAAATGGTGGTCGAAGGCATCAAGACCAATATTCCATTGCATCAGGAACTGCTGGTCGACACCCAGGTCATTCGCGGTGGCGTCTCGATCCACTATCTCGAACAAAAACTCGCGCAGCGCGCCGCCGAGCGCGACGCCAAAGCCTGATCGCCGCATGTCCTGGGTTTCACTCGTGTTGGAACTCGACGCGGGCGAGGCCGATGCCCTGTCGGAAAAACTGCTGGAACTGGGCGCCCACTCGGTCAGCGCCGAGGATGCGGACGTGGGTACCGAGAACGAACAGGCGATCTTCGACGAGCCCGGCGAGAATCCCTCCGTCTGGCCGCGCCCGCGGCTTTCGGTGCTGGCCGACGACGCAGCCGGCGCACGCGAGCTGCTGGCGCGCGCCTGCGCTGAACTGGACCTGGCCATCCCCTCTCTGGTTCGCATCGAGACTGTGGCGGCGGTCGACTGGGTGCGCCTTACCCAGTCCCAGTTTGAACCGATCCGGATATCGGCGCGCTTGTGGATCGTGCCCAGTTGGCATGACGCGCCGGACACCTCGGCCATCAATATCCGCCTCGATCCCGGGATGGCGTTCGGCACCGGCAGTCATCCGACTACCCGCCTGTGCCTGGAATGGCTGGAACGTACCGTCTCAGGCGGGGAAAGCGTGCTCGACTATGGTTGCGGTTCGGGTATATTGGCAATCGCCGCACTGAAGCTTGGCGCCAGGAAGGCGCTGGGCGTGGATATTGACGCAGCGGCACTCGAGGCGGCGCGCGCCAACTGCCTTGCCAATAACGTGCAGTGCGAGTTTGCCGATGCCGCGGCACCTCTGACAATCAAGGCCGACATCGTGGTCGCCAATATTCTTGCCAACCCCCTGCGCCTGCTGGCGCCGGCCCTTGCCGGATTTATCCGCCCCGGCGGAGGCCTCGCGCTGGCCGGCATCTTGAGCCAGCAGGCAGCCGAACTCAGCGCACTGTACCGCCCCTGGTTCGAGCTGGACCCCTGGGTTGAGCGTGATGGCTGGGTCTGTATCAGCGGTCAAAGGCGCACTGAACCATGCTGAGCACGGTCTGCGCGTTCTGCGGCACCGCTTTCCGCGTTACCCGCGAGCAGTTGGAAGCACGCGCCGCCCGGGTACGTTGCGGCAAATGCAACACGGTTTTCGATGCGCTGGCGGCGCTGACCCATTACCTGGAACCGGTGGCGGCACCCTCTCCTGAGCCCAGTTCAGCAGCGCTCGACAGCAGCGCGCTGGGCATGAGCCCGTCAACCGGGGTTGTGCAGTTTGAGGAAATCCAATGGCCGCCAATCGAGCTCTCCGCGCCGGCAGGAGAGGAGGCCGGCGACGCCCAGGTATTACCCTCCCAAGAGGCGGGTCCGGCGGACATTGCGCCGCCACTCGAGATTCCTTTGCTACCGGAGGAAGTTGGCACTGCGAATTCCGCTGCCGAGGAGGCCGTTTATCCGCAAGGATTCCCACCCGTTGACGTCGACGCGTCGCTGCTTGCGCCCCTGCCCGAGCTCGACACGCCGGCCGAGGCGACCCGCTCCGCGGGCAGCGCTCCCCTGCCTGTCACACCACCACTCGTCGCAGCCAAACCCGCCGTCGCCGCGCCTGCGATAGACACCCCGGCATTCGATTTCGGCCCCGCTCCCCGGGCAAAACGCAGCCTGTGGTGGCTACCTTTGAGTTTCATCCTTCTGCTGCTGCTGCTGGGTCAGACGACCTTCTATTTTCGCGGGGCGATTGCCTTGTTGTTTCCCGAACTAAAGCCCTACATCAGCGAACTTTGCGTGGAGCTGGGTTGTGAGGTGCCTCTGCCGCGCCGCGCCGAGCTCTTTGGCATCGAAACCTCCGACTTGCAGGCCGACCCCGCCAACCCCGGCATCATGGTGCTGTCGGCCACGCTGCGCAATCGCGCGGCCTTTCCACAAGCCTTCCCGGCGCTGGAACTGACCCTGACCAATGACCGCGACCAGCCACTGGCCCGGCGCGTGCTGCAGGTAGGCGACTATCTGCCCGACCCGCCTGCAGCCTTTGCCGCCTCCAGCGAGCGGCAGATCCGCCTGCATGTCGAGGCCGGCACGCTGAAGGCGAGCGGCTACCGGCTGTACCTGTTTTTCCCGTGATGGCGGTCGCCCCGCTGACGCAGGCCGTTGACGTGGCGCCTGGCCGCGATCCAGTATCATTCGCCCTTCTCACCCCTTCTCCACAGGAATTTCCGGTATGCGCACTTTGATCTGCGGCTCCATTGCTTACGACAACATCATGGTTTTCCAGGGCCGCTTCAAGGAACATATTCTTCCCGAGCAAATCCACATCCTCAACGTGTCCTTTCTGGTGCCGCAATTACGGCGCGAATATGGCGGCTGCTCGGGCAACATCGCTTACAACCTGAAACTGCTGGGCGGTGAGCCGCTGATCATGGCCACGGTGGGTGAGGACGCCACGCCCTACCTGGAGCGCATGGACAAGCAGGGTCTGGAGCGCACCCATGTCCGCGAGATCAAGGACTCCATGACCGCCCAGGCCTTCATCACCACCGACCTGGATGACAACCAGATCACCGCCTTTCACCCGGGGGCGATGAATTTCTCCAACCAGAACCGCGTTGCCGACACCAAGGGCGTGACCCTGGGCATCGTCGCGCCCGATGGCCGTGACGGCATGCTGGAACACGCGCGCGATTTGGCCAAGGCCGGCATTCCCTTCGTGTTTGACCCCGGTCAGGGCCTGCCGATGTTCGACGGCAAGGATCTGCTGGCTTTTGTGGAACAAGCGGCCTATGTCGCTGTCAATGACTATGAAGGCAAATTGCTGGAGGAAAAAACCGGTCAGTCGCTGGAGTCGATCTCTAAAATGGTCAAAGCGCTGATCGTCACCCGTGGCGGCGAAGGTTCCACTATTCATACGGATGGTCAACGCATTGATATTCCATGCGTTAAAGCCACAGAGATCGTGGATCCCACCGGTTGCGGCGATGCCTACCGCGCCGGCCTGCTCTACGGCATTGCCAAGGGCATGGACTGGCGCGCGACCGGCCAGCTGGCCTCGGTGATGGGCTCATTGAAAATTGCCTCGCGCGGCGGCCAGAATCACGCCGTCACGCGGGATAACGTTGCCAAGGTCTACAAGGACAGTTTTGGATCGAATCCCTGGTAAAGGAAACAACATGAAACCCTCCCCTCTCCCGCTCGCCGCACTGGCGCTCACCGTCGTGATTGCTGTTTCCGGATGCGCCAGCACCAGTTCAGGCAGCGTTTACTCCTCGCGCCAGGCGCGCCAGGAACAGACGGTTCGCATGGGGGTGGTGGAGAGTGTGCGCACGGTCACCATTGAAGGTTCGCGCTCGCCGGTAGGCGCGGTGGCCGGTGGTGCCGTAGGCGCCATCGGTGGCGGCAATGTCGGTGGCGGCCGCGGCTCCACCATCGGCTCCATTCTCGGTGCCGTCGTCGGTGGCGTAGCCGGCAGCGTGATCGAGGAGCGCGCCACCCGCAAGGACGGGCTGGAGATTACCGTGCGCCTGGAAAGCGGCGAGTTGCGTGCCATCACCCAGGACGCAGACGAGACTTTCAAGCCCGGCGAACGGGTGCGCCTGCTCTCCGGCAACGGGGTTACGCGCGTCACGCGCTGAGCGCGCCAGCAGGTCAAACAATCTACGCAGCGGGCTTTCCCGGCGCGGGAGAGAAACGGCAAACTGATTCAGCGAAACGCGGCGCGCGGCGCGTGGCTATCCACTTGCGTGATGCGCCGATCCGCGAGACGGATGGCACTCAGCTTCCCGCCCCAGACGCAGCCACTGTCCAGGGCCAGGACATCGGGCGTCAGCCTCAATCCCAGCGCCGACCAGTGCCCACAGACCAGCGGGGTGCCGGCGCTCTTTCGGCCCGGCACCTCGAACCAGGGCAGATAGCCCGCCGGGGCGTTGCGGGACTCACCCTTGTTGGCGAAATCCATTTCACCCTCAGCCGAGCAAAAGCGCAGCCGGGTCATGGCATTCACAATCACCCGCAGCCGGTCCCCGCCCGCCAGTGAATCCTTCCAGCGCGCCGGCTTGCTGCCGTAGAGGTGCTCGAAAAAGTGCTGATAGTCCCTGCCTTGCAGCGTCGCCTCCACTTCGCGCGCCAGTTGCGCCGCTTTGGCCACCGGCCATTGCGGCAACAGTCCCGCATGCACCAGCACGTGACCTGCCTCGGCATGCAGGAGAGGGCGGCCGCGCAGCCAGGCAATCAGTTCATCACGGTCCGGCGCCTCCAGCACCGCCTGCAAGGTATCGTCCGCGCGTGCCTTGGCAGTGCCCAGCGCCAACGCAATGAGATGCAGGTCATGATTGCCAAGCACCGTGACCGCACGCTCACCCAGTGAGCGCACATAGCGCAGAACCTCGAGCGACGCGGGGCCGCGATTGACCAGGTCACCGACGAACCACAGCCGGTCCGCAAGCGGATCGAAGCCAATGGTGGCAATCAGTTCGCGCAGTTCCGCGTAACACCCCTGCACATCGCCTATTGCGTAGATCGCCATGAACCCCCGCCCGGCGTAAAGTCAGTAAGCGCCGTGCCCGGCAAGGCCCGCGCGCAGGATGCGTCGCCATTCGCGCCAGTAGCAGCGCAGGCCCACTTCACTGCCCATCTGCGGACTGCCGCGCACACTGCCTGTCGATTGAACGCCCAATGCGCCCAGTTGCACATCAGGCCCGCCCGCCCATGCCGTCATGCCGCGCTCATAGCCCTGCAGCCAGGTTTTCGCCGCGCCAAAACCCTGCTGACAATGCCCGAAGAGGTCCAGATCATCGGGCGTGGCCATGCCGGCGGGATTGAGAAAATCTTCCAGCTGCCGCATGCGCCAGGCACGCAGTTCCGGCGCTTCACCGATGGGTGCCAGTGAATAGGTCTGCACTTCGGTGAGATCGGTGGCCAGCGGACGCACCACGCGGATATGCGGCACCACCGTATCGAGCACCAGCACATTGGGAAACAGAGCCGTGTTGCGCAGCGCGAGCATCCAGCGGGCGCGCTCGGCACCCACACGCGAGCTAATCTCGCCGAGGACCGGATAGATGGGGCGCTTCTCGGCCTTGTCGATGTCGCGCCAGTAGACCGAATGTCCGCGCGGAAAATCGAAAATCCCCCCCTCTCCCAGGTTGCGGTCGGCGTAATCGATGCGCTTGATGCCGCTGTCCACCTGGCTGGTGGCACGCTGCTTTACCGCATCGATGTAACTCGCGTGGGTGATATCGACATGGTAGCTGTCCAGCGGATTTTCCATCTGCAGCTTCCAGTTGCCCCGATAGGTATAGATGCTGCGCCCGGGGATGATCTCCATGCCATCCTTGCCCTGGTCCATGATGAGATCGAGGAAGAAGCGGTAATCGCCGAGAAATTCCTCCAGCGGCGGCACCTCGCTTGAGAGGCTGGCAAACACCAGTCCCTTGTAGGAAGCGATCTTCGCCACCGGCAGGAGGTCGTGGTTCTCGGCATCGAAAGCACTGGCGTAGCTGCCGGACTTGCGATCCTTGATGTCCACGTTTTTGCCCGCGGCGTCGTAGGCCCAGCCGTGGTACAGGCACACGTGATAGCGAGCATTGCCCTGCTCGAAGCGCGCCACGGTGGCACCCTTGTGGCGGCAGGCGTTGATAAAAGCGCCGATGCGGCCCTTGGCATCGCGCGTCACCAGAACCGGCGTGCGGCCGATGCGCGCGGTGACATAATCGTTGGGCTTGGCGATCGCCGATTCCAGGGTGAGAAAAATCCAGGTCTTCTCGAAGATGTGGCGAAACTCCAGATCCAGCAGCTCCGCATCGGTGAATGCATTAGCGTGCACCCGGAAAACCTTCGCCTCGGGGCGGTCGTCCAGATAATGATCCAGCTCGCTCATGTCCATAATGGGTTCCCTGCAGTCGGCATGCCGCAGTTTAATTCAATCCCGGCGGCGCGTGCATGCCACCGGCCCATCCGCGATGATAGGTGCTATTTCTGATAACTCAATATGCTTATCAGGCATGTCTACCTTGTACTCTGGTAAAATAAAGTTCAACTTTGGTCGAGTTCAACTTTGGTCGATTAGTATAGTTGATTAGTATCCGGCTTTTCGAAAGCCTCATCCACCGCCAGGAACGTGCATGAAAAAAGACTTCGCGGAACGCATCGCTCTGATGAACACCATGTACCGGCTTCCCGCCAGTGACAGCCCCACCCTGCCCTCCAATGTGGCAGACCGGCTGCGCCGCTTCAAGGCCACCCTGCTGGATGAGATCAACGAGATCGATGACATCTCGGCCATGGTGGAGCGCGGCGCAGCGCCTGCCGAGGTGCTGGTGGCGTTGGCCGACCTCTTGGGCGACGTGATGGTGTACTGCCGCTCCGAGGCACTCAAGTACGGACTGCCGCTGGAAGAGGTGCTGGAGGTGATCATGGACAGCAATGAAAGCAAGCTGGGCGCGGATGGCAAGCCGATTTACGACGCCAACGGCAAGTTCCTCAAAGGCCCCGATTACTGGAAGCCCGAGCCCCGCATACAGGCGTTGCTGGATGCCCGTGGGATTACCCGTGGGGGCGAACAATAAAGCCCCACATCAGTATCAAAGGGGCCTCGAAATACCGAGTTCGTGCGCGGCAAGGCGAGCGGGCGGCAAAGCCGGACCTGGGCGCGCTTCCCCGAGGGCTGGCACGTGGTGGCGGCGCACGTGAGCCTGGGGCCGTTTCCGCCGGGGTATTTCAAATTCTGAGGCCAGACACAAAAATGCGTCTCCGGTATCTGCGCCTCCTCCTGTATTTTTCCTCTTTTATTATTTTTCGCTAGTATTAGCGTACTCTAACCGATGTTTTCCATCTAAATATGGGATTCCCCTATTGCGAATTACCTATACTCGCTACAGATTGTTCCCTCATCCAAGGTCTTCTCTTTATGGGGACTTACTCTGGTCACCAGTGGGAGTAGGCTTTGCATCCCTCTCCCACTGGGAGAGGGACCGAGGGTGAGGGGAATTCGCGTAGTGGCCTCGCTTGTCACGTGGTTTCATAATTCTCACTAATCGGATGGGACGCATTGGACCTGCGCGCCGCAGTCAAAGAGGCTGGTGCAATCTGGCGGGCAAGGCAAAGACTTTGGGAGCGGGATTGGAAAACAGTGCGCACCCTGAAACTCCAAAACAGGGTAATCGCAATTGAGTACACGCAAAACGGCAAGGCGCCGACATTATAGCGATAGAAATATAGCGGCATATGGCAGGCAGCACCTCATCGTCGCAGGCCATCACGGCCACGGCGCGAAATTCCAGGCCTTTGGCGAGGTGCATGGTGCTGATTACAGCGCTTGTCGTAATCGGGGCACCGTTCTGGACAATCAGTCAACCGCTGGCCCAAACACAGCCAGTTTCCATTTTCATCGTGCGGCACGCTGAGGCCGATAATAAGCAGCCGACGATACCGTTGAGCGCAGTGGGTCGCCAGTTCCAGCAATGCCTCGGCAGCCTCACCGGGCAGATGGTCCGCCAGCATCAGTAAAGAATCTTCCGTTGCGGCACGCACATCCGCCAGCCATTCCGCCGGAACGCCGTAACTCAGCAACTCATCGTCGGAGACCTTGGCGAATAGCGGCTCAAAATTAGCCGCAGGCTTTGCCTCGCCCACGTAACTCGGGACAAGAATTTCCTGCACCGTCTCGCGAACCTCCACAAACTGCGCCGCGCCTGTCTTGTGTGTCAGGGCTTGTCAAGGGGTAGGGCAGTGGCATTCATTACCGGTCCAGCGGGCTCACCACCCCGCGCCCGCCCTTGTTCAGCACATGCGTGTAGATCATCGTCGTCGACACATCCGAATGGCCCGGCAATTCCTGCACCGTGCGGATGTCGTAGCCGCCTTCCAACAAAGGCGTCGCGAAGGAATGGCGCAGGGTATGCGGACTCACCGGCTTCGCGATTGCCGCGCGCCGCGCCGCAAAACGCACCGCACGCTGCACCCGCTTTTCATCCACATGATGCCGGCGCACCGCCCCGGAATGCGGGTCTGTCGAAAACCCCGTCGCCGGAAACATGTACTGCCAACCCCATTCCTTCGGCGCACCCGGATACTTCACCGCCAACGCATTGGGCAACCACACCTAGCCCTGCCCCAAGCCCAGGTCCGCGGCATGCTGCGCCCTCACCACCGCCAAATGCGCCTTGAGTCGCGCCGACAGGCTCGCCGGTAACATCGTCACCCGATCCTTGCCGCCTTTCCCGTCGCGCACCACGATCTCGTTGCGGGTGAACTCCACATCCTTCACCCGCAGCCGCAGGCATTCCAGCAAGCGCATCCCGGTGCCATACAGCAGCCGGATGATCAAATCCATCAAGGGATCATCGACATGCTTCAACAGCGCCCGCGCCTCCTCGCTCGTCAACACCGTCGGCAAGCGTGCCGGTTTCTTCGCCCGCGTCACTTCGGACAACCAGGGCAAATCCACCTCCAACAGTTCCCGATACAAAAACAGCAGCGCCGACAACGCCTGGTTCTGGGTGGAAGCCGTCACGTTCCGCTCGACCGCCAGCGAGGTCAGAAACGCCTCTATTTCCGCCTTGCCCATTTCGGCTGGGTGACGTTTCCCATGGAAAATGATGTATCGTTTCGCCCATTGCACATACGCCTGCTCGGTCCGCAAGCTGTAATGCTTCAAGCGGATGCGATCACGAAGTTGCTCCAGCAGTTTTGGGGAACGGGAAGAAGAATCAGAAGGGGAGGCGTTCATGGGCATGATCGGTGTTACCTGATAAGATGAACCAGATGAATCAACAGGTTAGGCAGCCTCGCTGAACCGCCTAGAATGTTTTCTACCAGCGGCAATTTGTCCAAGGAGATTCAGAATGAAAGCGAATATTTCACTTGTAGTTGCGGTCGCGTCTATGGTGTTCGTGACATCCGCCATAGCTCAAACCAGATGTAGCACTGATGCATTCGGGAATACAAATTGTTCTGGCCCAAACGGGCAAAGTTCGCGTAGCTCGACAGACGCATTCGGAAACACGAACATCCAGCGTTCAGATGGAACATCTGCTAGGGTTTCTCGGGATGCTTTCGGAAATACCAATCGGCAAGAATCGGATGGCCGATCATCGAGATCTTCAACGGACGCCTTTGGAAACACAAACCAACAAAATTCTGACGGAAGCTCGGCAAGGATGTCCCGAGACGCTTTCGGAAATACCAATATCCAGCGATCTGATGGCAGCTCATCGCGTTGCTCACGTGACGCGTTTGGGAATTTGAACTGTAATTGACGTAAGAGTTGGCTCGGAGCGCATTTTGGAAAGTCGGCGGTGGCGGGACGGCAAATGGCTGCCTAACACTGCGCTCCAAGTAAAACCACGGGGTCATAAAACCACGGGGTCATAAAATCACGGGGTCAAAAACCACGGGGTCAGGTCTTGCATTCATACATTCGTCCAACCCTGCATTCGAGAGGGGCAGCCCAGAAGCGGGCTGCCCCTCAATTTGAACGTTAGGCTCCTCGAATGCTCGTCATGCGAAAAATTTTTGCATTTGCAACTACCGTGCTGCTCGGCCTCGCCACGGAAGGGGTGCTTGCTCAGTCACCTGACGCGGCACTGCAATCCATCCCGTCGGATCAACAGGCCTGGGTGAACAGATCCTGCCCTCGAAGCTTGGGCCCAAGCCTCTGGTCCTCATGCGTGAACCGAGAAGTTCGCGCACTCAAAGGAGGTTTGCCGGACCTATCGAAACTCACTGAGTCAGATCGAAACTGGGCGCACAGGAGTTGCCCCTCATCACTGGGCCCTAGTCTTGCGATCTCGTGCCTCTCTCGGGAGTTGCGCGCACTTGCTGCAGGTATGCCAAAGCTTGAGCAGTTGACAGCCGAGAAGCGCACGTGGGTCCAACAGGCCTGCCCGCAGAGTTTGGGACCAAATCTGTATAAGTCTTGCGCCGAGCGCGAAGCCCGAGCCTTGGCCTCTGGCGCAACGCCACCAAGAAGTCAAGTGAGCCCCCCGATGGCACAAACGGCGCCAAGGGTAGTGCCGCGCGTCCGCAGCGGCAGACGCGCGGACGTGTACCTCATCGAAACTTCGCACAACGACGAGCTGTTCATCATCAACGGCGAGAAGTTTGAAGCTAAGACTTACTGCTTCAACATGGAAGAGGATGATGAAGTCATGTTCTTGGACGGGAGCCCGTTCGGTGCATGTGCAAGCGCCACATTGCTGAATCTTCGAACCCGCGAGAAGTGCGAGGTCTGGTGCGAGTAGCCTCTTAACGGCGCTCAAGCGGGACGCCGCAAAAGCGCGGCGCCCCTTAGCTCTACGTTAGGCATCAAATAATTACGTATACTCATATTCTATGGAATTCATACCAGCAGGCGAGATCATCGGAGAAGCACATCAGGTGCGAACGGTAACAATCTCTCAAAGCCCAAAGTTACCTGATGGCGAATACAGCTTCATTGATACATATTGTTCTGATCCTAGGTGTGATTGTCGCAAAACAATGATTCAAGTGTTGCACGAAGAAAAGCTAGTTTCGATTATCAATTTTGGGTGGGAGTCAGTTTCATTCTATAAAAACTGGATGAACAGTCGAGAAGCGGATAATTCAATGCCTAAGATGCACGGTGCATCTATTGACGTAACTAGTCCAAATCTTGTCAGCGTGGATGGAATACTCGCATTATTTAACGTGCTATTAAATGATATGTGGATTGCAAAGTTCAAACGGCATTACAGTGAAGTCAAAACTGCGATTTCAAATAAACCTAAGCGTCAATAACTTAAAGCAAAAGCCTAACGAGTAAGGTTAGATCGTGCGAAGCCACGATCTGAACCGTTTGTTGGACGAGCCCGGTCCGAGAGCGGCACCGCTCGAACCCTGCATTCGAGCGGGACTCGCCCAAAAGCGGGCGAGCCCCTAAATTTGACGTTAGGCCGCATCAATCACCCCGTAATGGACGCATTATGTGTAACCCATGCTTTACATTTTGTAACTCATGGATTACAATACTCCCTTGAAGAATATTGAAAAAACCAACGAATACCAAGACTGGTTCGCTGGCTTGTCCGACAAGCTGGTCAAAGCGCGGATCGAGGTGCGCATTGATCGTTTGACCTTGGGCAATGCGGGTGATGCTGGCCCTGTTGGTGAAGGTGTCAGCGAGTTGCGCTTTCACTTTGGCAGTGGATGGCGCGTGTACTACACCGAACGGAATGAGCAAATCATCATTTTGTTGGCGGGCGGCAACAAGCGCACGCAAAAACGTGACATCAAACTTGCGCTGGAACTGGCGCGTGAACTTTAGGAGTTGGCCATGGCTAAAACTGTTACCACCCCTTACGATAATGCTGACTATCTCAAATCCGATGAAGACATGCGCTTGTATTTCGAGGTGATTCTGGAGGAAGACCCCGGCGATGGCAGTTTGATCCGCCATGCGCTGGGGGTCATTGCCCGCGCGCGCGGCATGACCCAACTTGCCCGCGATACCGGGCTTGCCCGCGAGGGGCTGTACAAGGCTCTGTCAGCCGACGGAAATCCAGAATTCACCACCGTGATGAAGGTCATCAAGGCACTAGGTCTCAAGCTGCATGGTGCTGCACACGTTTGAAAATGTGTGTGTCATCAAATTCGTTGCCTAACGAGTAAGGTTAGATCGTGCGAAGCCACGATCTGAACCGTTTGAAGGAAGTCCAATCCGAAACTGCGGGACGACGCCCCGAAGGAAGTCCCCTTGGGGGATGAACAAAAACCGGGCTGATCGAAAATGCGGAGGCGTGATGCATCCGGGGCGCGCAGGTTCGATTCGAAGCACGTGACCGCAAAGCCATCCATCGAAGCCGAGAGGCTTTTCCCTATCCCGATTAGGTGCTCAATCGATCGCGCCAGTATCCCGGTCGCCTAGAATGATGCGCAATAGCAATTACGAGAAATTCTCCATCACGCTCGCTCACAACTACGTCGTAGGGAAAGCGTTTGAGAATGATGCCCTTGGCACCGCGCGTTCCGGCTGCACCAGGCATGGCGACCAAGGGAACAAACTCTTCCTCCAACAGATCAAGCTCCGCCTCCACTGCTTCGTCAGCTGCAGCTTCGAGAACCCTGATTTTGGGCATCAGGTTGGAGCTAGCCGAGCGCGCATTCGCCGCCGCAGTTCGTCCCGATCTATTAGTGTTGCCGTGCCAGCATCTATTTGCCCGAGTCTTCGCAAAATCTCCTGGTCCCAGGCATCCGCAGCATCGGGTTCTCCAGGCTCGTCCAAACTTACCATCAAATCATGGGCTAATTTTGCACGCTCTGACTCTGAAAGCCGCAAAGCCTCTGATCGCAAAGTGTCTAAGCTTGTGCTATCCATGGAAGTGTTTCCCTTCGACTTTTTGTGGTCTCGGCAACCCTTTCAGAATAGCGCACCCAACTGTCTGTTGCAAAGGACGCGCTGGAGCGGCCATCATGTAATTCACCACAGCGCTCGGCGCGCCTTTGAACAGAAACGTTGAAGTATTTGGGAAAAAGACCGGCTCGATGCGTGATAAGTTGAAGTTTCGAAACAAGCATCTATCGCCCGAGGAGCCAGCGCCTTGCGTAAGGATTGAAACCCTGCAGTTACCTAGATGGGGTGCTACTGCGGGGGTGCTACTGCGGCGCCTGCCAACGTTTGCCTGTGAAGATGGTGCGTATTTGGGTGCCACACCGGCGTATGAATTAGCGCCCGCGCCCCTCGCTTGTGGTGCTAGCAGGGGCATCTGGCCCGGTTGGTCGAGGCACCACGGTCACGATAAGTGCCACTCGGCCTACGCCGTCTCGCAGCTACCCTCAGGCCTTTTTCCGGTAACGGCTCTCCGGGCGCGGCAGGCCGAGATTCTCGCGCAGGGTCTTGCCCTCGTACTCGGTGCGAAACAGGCCGCGGCGCTGCAGTTCGGGAATCACCAGTTCGCAGAAATCGTCGTGCGATCCCGGAATATAGGGCGGCATGACGCAAAAGCCATCGCAGGCGCCTGCCTTGAACCACTCTTCCATGTAATCCGCCACTTTTGTCGGACCGCCGTGAATGGTGTTCTTGCCGCGCGCGCCGGCCACCCGCGCCCCCAACTGGCCAATGGTGAGGTTTTCCCGCTTGGCCATCGCGACGATGCTGTCGAAATGCCCGCGGCTGGCATTGGTCATGGGCAGCGGATCGGGCAGCTTGTCATCCATGGAATAGGCGGACAGATCAAGCCCGCCCAGCATGGTGGAGAGAATCTCCCGGCTGACGATGGGATGGATGAGCGACTGCAGGTATTCGAAATCCTCCGCGGCCGCGGCATCGGTCTTGCCCACTACTACGGAAAGGCCGGGCAGGATTTTCAGATGCTCCGGATTGCGGCCGTATTTCGCCATGCGCCCCTTGACGTCGTCGTAATATTTTTTCGAGATCTCAATGGTCAGGTGCGGGCTGAAGATCGCTTCGGCATATTCCGCCGCAAGCTCGCGGCCTTCATCCGAGGCCCCGGCCTGCACAATCACCGGCCATCCCTGCGGCGAGCGCGGCACATTGAGCGGCCCCTTCACATTGAAGTACTTGCCCTTGTAATCCAGCACATGCTTGCCCTTGGGCTCGAAATAAAGCCCACTCTCCACATTGCGCACGAAGGCATCGTCATCCCAACTGTCCCAGAGCCCGGTGACGATCTGCGCCGATTCATGCCCCCGGGCGTAACGGACTTCATGCTTGTCCACGCCCGGCCGCCCGAAATTGGGCGCCTCGGCGGCCTGTACCGAGGTCACCAGATTCCAACCGGCGCGGCCGTTGCTGATCCAGTCGAGCGAGGCGAATTTGCGGGCGATGTGATACGGCTCGTTATAGGTGGTGGAAGCGGTGCCCACCAGCCCGATGTGTTTAGTCACGCTGGCCAGCGCCGAGAGCAGCGTGATCGGCTCGAAATGCGCGATGAACTGCACCGAGCGCGATTGCGCCTCGATATGGACATCGCGGGTGGCCAGGCCATCCGCTAAAAATATCATGTCGAATTTGGCGCGCTCGGCCGTTTTGGCGATCTCGACGTAGTGTTCAAAATTAACGTTGGCATCGGCCTGCGCCCTGGGATGGCGCCAGGAAGCGACGTGATGGCCGGTCGGATTGAAGTAGGCGGCAAGGCGCATTTTGGTGGTCATGGGAACTCTTTCTCACGAAGTGACAGGATCAGTCGCTGAATATGACATTAAACAGGATTTCCGGGAGAACCCTGACGGAAATTTACAACAATCCTGTGATCTGCATCAATACCGGCGCTCAGGTGGCAAGCCGGTCCTCGCGGATCATGGCTGCGGCTTTCTCGGCAATCATCATGGTGGGCACGTTGGTGTTGCCGCTGGGCACATTGGGCATGATGGAGGCATCCACCACGCGCAGGCCCTGGATGCCATGCACCCGCAGGCGTTCATCAACCACCGCCATGGCGTCCTGCCCCATCCGGCAAGTGCCCGACTGGTGGAATACGGTGATCACCGTCTGGCGCGCGTAGGCAAGAATTTCCTCGTCGCTTTGCACCGCGGGCCCCGGATAGATTTCCTCGGGTGCAAAGCGCTGCAGGGCCTGCCCGGCAACGATACTGCGCGTCTGGCGGATGGAATCCACAGCCACCCGCCGTGACTCCTCCGATTGCAGGAAATTATGCAGGATGGCGGGATGCACCTGCGGATCGGCGCTTTTGATATGGCAGTGGCCGATACTTTGCGGGCGCACCACGGCAATGCCACAGGAAAACCCCGGCCACGAATGCAGCGGCCCGCCAAAGCGCTCGGCGCTCGCCGGCGAGACGTGATATTGCAGGTTGGCCGTGTGCTGCGCCGGATCGCTGCGGGCAAAGGCGCACAGTTGCGGCGTCTGCATGCTCATCGGGCCGCGATGGGTGAGCAGATACCAGGCGCCCATCGCATAGCGGCGCAGCGGATTGCCCACCCACTGATTCATGGTGACCGTATCACGCACCCGGAAGCTGCAGCGCAACTGCCAGTGATCCTGCATGTTCTCGCCGACCCCGGGCAGCGCGTGATGCAGGCCTATGCCCAGATCCCGCAAGCGCTGCGGCTCGCCCACGCCGGAGAGTTCCAGCAGTTGCGGCGAGCCGATGGCGCCGGCAGCGAGCAGCACTTCCACGCGCGCCGTTACCGACTGCGCCTCATTGCCGCGCAGAAACTCCACGCCGCTCACCCGCGTTCCCTCGAACTGCAGGCGGCTGGCCTGCGCATGGGTGAGCACCGTCAGGTTCGGGCGGCTTCTCACCGGATGCAGAAAGGCTTCCGATGCGGAAGAGCGCCGCCCATTGCGAATGGTCCCCTGAAAATAGGCGAGCCCGGCGTTTTCACCGGCGTTCTGATCGTCGGTTTCCGGTATGCCGAACTCAATGGCCGCCTGTTTCCAGGCCTCCACAATCTCCCAGCGCAGCGGATTGTCCGACACCGCCAATTCTCCCTCGCCGCCGTGCGCCACACTGGCGCCGCGCGGGTGCGTCTCCAGGCTGCGAAAGAACGGTAGAACTTCCTGCCAGGACCAGCCCGCATTGCCCTGCTCGCGCCAGGTGTCGTAATCACTGGCGTGGCCGCGGATATAGCAAAGCGAATTGATGGAGGATGAGCCACCCAGGGTCTTGCCGCGCGGCACCGGCGTAACCCGGTTGTCGGCATAAGGCTCGGGCTCGCTCTGGTAGCACCAGTCCACCTCCTTGTTGCCCAACAGGTAAGGCATGCCCACCGGCACGGAAATCCACCAGTGGGTATCCTCGCCGCCGGCTTCCAGGAGCAGCACCGACACCCCTGGGTCCTTCGACAGCCGGTTGGCCAGCACGCAGCCTGCCGAGCCGGCGCCGACGATGATGTAGTCAAATATTCCCATCGAGGGTGGCGTGGCTGCGCTCATCCCGGTTCTCCGGAGTCCATGGGAAAACTCACCTTCACCAGCGTGCCCGTTCCCTCCTCGGGTTCGCCGATCACGACCGTGCCATGGCACACGGAGACAATTTCCCGCACGATGGCCAGCCCCAGACCACAACACTCACCGCGGCTGCCGGGCAAACGCACAAAACGGTCGAACACGTTAACCCGCCATTCTTTCGGAATACCAGGACCGTCGTCATCCACGCGCAATTCCACGCCCTCAAAGACTTGCACGTCGACTGTGACACGTCCCCCGGCTTTTCCATAGCGCAATGCATTGTCGATCAGGTTGGTCAACAGTTCGCGCAACAGGGCGGGATCGCCGCGAACCATGGCACCACTGGATTGGCCAGCATAACCCAGGTCGGTGCCGCGCGTCAGGACCTGTGCGTGAACAGCCGGTTCGCTTTCCCGCAAGGCGCGCTCGGCCTGTACCTGCAAGGCGGCCAGCGGCGAGCGTAACTGGTGCGCGGCGTTGGAAATGAAGCGCCGTTGCGAGGCATGCGCCGCGGTCAGAGCGCACAGCATTTCATTGAGCGCCCGCGTCAGGGGACGCAATTCGGTGGGTCCGGTCTCGGGAAACGGCGCCAGATCATTCGGATCGCGGCGCCCGATTTCAGCCGCCACCGCATCCAGCGGCGCCAGACCGCCGCGAATGCCGATTCGTAACAGCAGCACCGCTACCAACACCAGCACCAGTTGCGGTACCAGCATGGCGGCCAGCACCTCGGTCGTCAGGCCGTACCGTTTGGCCAGCGTTTCCCCTACCAGCACAGTGATCCGGTCTTCCTGCGTAGGCAGGCGTATGGCCACTGCGCGAATATTTGTCCCGCCCAATGAGGCATCATAGAAATCCGGTTGCAGGTCAGGATCCGGCGATTCGAGCGGGAGTGGAAAATCGCCGTGCCCAAGTATCAGGCCGTGCCGTTCGCTGATGACGGCGAAATAGGTACGGTCCAGTACGTCCCATTCGAATATCTCCAGTGCCGCTTGCGGCAAATCCAGCGTGGCGCGACCGGCGTTGAACTTCACCTGCGTGGCCAGGGAACGTGCCGAATCACAGAGCACTCCATCATAGGTTTTGCCGGAAAAATGCACCGCCAGCCCATAGGAAAGGACGGCATCAATGATCAGCAGCACCAGCAAGGGAACGGTCAGCCTACGCAGAAGCTGCGCATGAAGACTAATCGGCGACATCATTTGTCACATCAGGATCGGTGACAGTGCACTCCAGAAGGTAACCCAGCCCCCTCACGGTGCGGATGCGCGCGCCTGAGCCTTCTATTTTCTTGCGTATCCGGCTCACAAACACCTCGATCAAGCTGAGACCAACGTCGGTTTTCCAGTTGTATATCTGATCAAAGAGCTTTTCCTTGGCCACCACCTTGCCGGCGCGCTCGATCAATGCGGCGAGCACCCTATATTCCGCACGTGTTAATTCAACTGGGCGCTCAGACTGAAAGACTCGCTGGGCAGCCGCATCCAGCGTCAATGTCCCGCAGCCCACCCGGCTTGATCCGGACGCACCACGTCGCGCCAGCGCGCGGATGCGCGCCTCGAGTTCCCCCAGAGCAAAGGGCTTGCTCAGGTAATCGTCTGCGCCCAGATCCAGGCCGCGGATGCGTGCGTCGATCTCGTCCTCGGCGGACAGGATCAGCACCAGCGTTTTGCCCTGCCGCGAGCGCAGGCGCTTGAGCACCTCATAGCCGTCAATCTCCGGCAAGGCCAGATCGAGTATTAGCTCCACTGGCGATCATCGCCTCGCCCGATCTGGGCCAGAGCCAGGCCGACGCGCAACGCGCCACCGTGGACCTGGCGCTGACCGAGAAAAATCTGGCACGTGCCAGCGAGCTGCATGCGCATGGCGTGATCGCGCTCAAGGACCTGCAGCATGCCCAAGCCGAGCGCGACCGGGCGCTCACCGAGCGTCAGCGCGCCAGCGCACGCCTGAAACTCTACGGCGGCTCGGACAATGTGGACCAGGAATATGCGATTCGCGCGCCGATCTCCGGGGTGGTGGTGGAACGTAATCTCAATACCGGCCAGGAAGTGCGCCCCGATGCCGGCGGCAATCCTTTATTCGTGTTGAGCGACCCGTCCCGGCTGTGGGTGCAGATCGACGCCGGCGAGTCTGCATTGAAGGCACTGCGGGTGGGCGAACCCGTCACGCTGAGCTCAACGGCCCTGGGCGAGCAGGTATTCAAGGCGCGGATCGAGCAGATCGCCGATTTCTTTGACCCGCAGACGCGCACCGTCCGTGCGCGCGCCAGCGTCGACAACCGCTCCCGCAGGCTGAAAGCAGAAATGTTCGTCACCGCCGAAATAGAAATTGACCACGGCCGTTTCATCCAGGTACCTACCACCGCGGTCTTGCTGCGTGGTGAAACGCAGTACGTCTTCGTGGATGAAGGCGAAGGCCGCTACCGCCGCCAGAAGGTGGAGGGCGAGGAGGCGGGCTTTGGCATGGTGCGGGTGCGGGCTGGACTCGTCGACGGTAATCGCGTGGTCATTGATGGCGGACTGCTGCTGATGCAGTTGTTCGGGCGTTCGCGGGGATGATCAACCGGATCGTTTCCTTTGCCCTGCAGCAGCCGCTTTTTGTGATGCTGGGCCTGATGATTTTCATCGGTGCCGGGATCATCTCCTTCAAGAATCTGCCGGTCGAAGCGTTTCCCGATGTCACTGACACCCAGGGGACGGTCATTTCGCTTTTTCCGGGGCGGGCCGCCGAGGAAGTTGAGCGTCAGGTCACTATGCCGCTGGAGGTGGTGCTCTCGGGCATTCCGAATGCCATCCGCGTGTTCTCGCACACTCAGTTCGGCCTTTCGTTCATCGTCGTCACCTTCAATGACGTGCCCACGGGCTACTTTGCACGCCAACTGGTGGTCGAGCGCCTGCGCGAGGCCGAGCTGCCCGAGGGTGTGCAACCGCAGCTGGCGGCCATGGCATCGGCGATCAGCGAGATTTTTCGCTACCGCCTCAAATCCACCCATCTCTCGCCGATAGAACTGCGCACGCTGCAGAACTGGGTGATGGAGCGGCAGTTGAAAACCGTTCCCGGCGTCGCCGATGTGGTGAGCTTCGGCGGCGGTTCGAAGACCTACGAGGTGCAGCCCAATCTGGCGCGCATGCGCGATTTCAAAATTACCCTGGCGCAGCTCTCGACGGCGCTTGAGCAGTCCAATGCCAATGCGGGCGGTGGCTATGTGGAGCAGGGGCAGCAGCAGTTCCTGATCCGCGGCATCGGCCTGCTGAGTTCGCCGGCCGACATCGAAAACGTGCTGGTGGGCGAGGCCAAGGGGGTGCCGATCCGGGTCGCCGATATCGCCACGGTGCGCCCCGGCAGCATCCCACGCCAGGGTGTGGCGGGCGTGGATGACGACAACGATGTGGTCACCGGTTTCGTGCTCATGCGCAAAGGCGAGAACCCTTCGGTGGTGCTCACGGCGCTTAAGGAAAAGATTGCCGAACTGGAGCGTGATGTGCTGCCCTCCAATGTTGATGTGGTGGCCTTTTACGACCGCTCCTGGCTGATTGCGCGCACCCTGAAGACGGTGTTCAAGAACCTGCTGGAAGGCGCGTTGCTGGTGTGCATGGTGTTGTACCTGTTCCTGGCAAATTTCCGCGCCGCCGCCATAGTTGCCGCCATCATTCCCCTCGCACTGCTGGCAACCTTCATCGGCCTGCAGATGGTGGGCATTCCGGCCAACCTCTTGTCTTTGGGGGCGATGGATTTCGGCATCATCATCGATGGCGCGGTCATCATCGTGGAGCACATCTTTTCCCGGCTGAGCGCCCTCAACCAGAAAGTCGACCGGCGCACGCGTCTTTCCACCGTGCTCAATGCGACTATCGAAGTGGGCCGGCCCACGCTGTTTTCCATGCTGATCATCATTGCAGCGCACATCCCCATCTTCACCCTGCAGCGCCACGAGGGACGCATTTTCGAGCCCATGGCCTGGTCGGTGACATAAGCCCTGGTGGGTGCGCTGGTCCTGTCACTGACCGTGGTGCCCTTGATGTGCCTGTGGCTGCTGCGCGGCAAGCTGCCGCAGGGCGACAACCGCGTCATGATCACCCTGAAATCGTTATACGCGCCAGTACTTGACTGGGCGCTGGGCCATCGTTATGCGGTGCTCGGCATTGCCGGCGGCGCCCTGCTTGCAAGTCTGCTCGTGATTCCCAAGCTGGGCAGCGAATTTCTTCCCGAACTCAATGAAGGGTCGATCTGGGTCAACGTGGCCATGGAATCGAGCGTCAATATCACCGAGGCGCAGAAAATGTCGCAGCGGCTGCGCGACGCCATGAGAACCGTGCCCGAAGTCAGCTCGGTGTTCTCCAAACTCGGCCGGCCCGAGGATGGCACCGATCCCAAGATTGCCAGCCAGATCGAGATGCTGGTGGATCTGCATCCGGAGGAGGAGTGGAAGCGCAAGGTCACCAAAAAGCAGATTCTCACCGAGCTTGACCTCGCCGTGCAGACCCTGCCGGGAATCGCCGTGTCCTTTTCACAGCCGATTCGCGACAACGTGCTGGAGAGCATTTCGCAGGTGGATGGGCAGATCGTGATCAAGATCACCGGAGAAAACCTGGACAAGCTGCATGCCTACGGCACCCAGGTGCTGGGTGAAATCCGTGGCGTGCAGGGCGTGACGCGCGCCTTCATTGACCGCGACGGGCAGTTGCCGCAGTACCGGATTGTCATTGACCGCGCCCGTGCGGCGCGCTACGGCCTGCGTGTCACCGAAATCGAGGATGTCATCCAGACCGCGTTGGCGGGCAAGACCACGACCCATCTGTGGGAAGGCGAGCGGCGCTTTCCGGTCACCGTCAGGCTGGCCGAGGCCTCGCGCGATCTGTCACGGATCGCCGAGATCACCATCGGCACGTCCAATGGCGCCTTCATCCCGCTCTCCGAGGTGGCCAGCTTCCAGTTGGCGGGCGGCGCCATGAACATCGCCCGCGAGAATGGCCGGCGCGTGCTCTCGGTGGGCGTGTTCATCCGTGACCGCGACATGGGCAGTGTAGTGGCCGACATGCGCGAGCGCGTCGACAAATCAGTCAAGCTCGATTCAGGCTACACCATGGCCTGGGCGGGGGAGTTCGAAAACCAGGAGCGCGCCATGGCGCGGCTTTCCTGGGTGGTGCCGCTGTCCATCCTGATAATATTCCTCTTCCTGTTCGATGCCTTCAAATCCCTGAAGAGCGCACTCCTCATCATCACCAATATTCCCTTCGCCATGATCGGCGGCATCTTTGCGCTGCTCATCACGGGGATTCCGCTGTCGGTCTCCGCCGCCATCGGCTTCATTGCCCTCTTCGGCCAGGCGGTGCTCAACGGCGTGGTGATGCTTTCCTATTTCGGGCAATTGCGCGAGCGCGGCGAAACCCTGGAAGAAGCGGTGCGCAAAGGCTCGCTTGAGCGCCTGCGCACGGTGGTGATGACCACGCTACTGGCGATGTTCGGCCTCCTCCCCATGGCACTGTCGACCGCCATCGGTTCGGAAACGCAAAAACCGTTGGCGGTGGTGGTCATCGGCGGCCTGATTTCGGCGATCTTCCTCACCCTGATCGTGCTGCCGACGCTCTACCTGTGGATCAACGAAAACCATGCGGCGCGACCCGAGCGCACAGCGCGTCGCAACTGATCGGGCAGCGGCAGAATCGGCGCCGCACCTTCGCAGTCAGCCCAGGCGCCGACAGGCCGCCCCCGGGTTAGGCCACCTCGCCGTGCGGCAGCGGTTTTTTCAGCATCTCCGTGATCAGCCCCGTCATATCCGACTGATCGTAGCTGCGCATCAGGTTGATACGATTACGATTGGGATCGCCACCATGCCAGTACTCGTAGATGTCCTGGCGCATGCCGAAGGATGAGGCCGCCAGGTCGTGCGCCAGGCGGAACAGCCGCGACTTATATTCAACATCGACATCCTTGCCACGCATATATTTGTCGAGGTACTTGCGGATCTCCGGATTGGCGAGGTCGTTCTCGCTGGGCTGCATGATGATCCCCGAGCCGCAGATCTCACGCAGCAACTCAGTCATACGCCCGGAGATCTGCGCGAACCAGATATGCAGGCCGCGGCCGGGTCCCAGCGTCCATTGGCCGGTGAGCGTTGGGCCCGCCTGATGCTCCAGACCATCCATGGCGTGATGCCAGACTTCGCAATAGGTCACCATTTCGCCGATTTTTGCCGAGACTTCGCGAAACTCGATCACGCCGATCGCCCTGGCCGCCAGGGTGGCCACTGCCGTTATCAGCCGCATGCGCGTATAGGCACGGCACAGGTTCGACCAGCCCAGAAAATTGAAATTCACGCTGCCACCCCCGGCCCCCAGCATGCGCACCATGGGAGTGGGGTCATAGAGCATGAACAGGCGGTCCCAGGGTACCAGCACGTGATCGAAGAACAGCATGCAGTCCTGTTCATCGAGCATCTGCAACGGATGTCCCCAGGAACCAAACCAGCGCGACACCGGTTCGCGCGCGAGGATTTTCAGGCCTTTCGAGGCGACGGGTATTGCGAATGCCAGCACGCATTTCGGATCGTTGCGCTTGGCGAAAGTCGCCGACAGCGATACGTAGCATTCGTTGCTGTGCGAGGCCGCAGTCGAGAGCTGCTTGCCGCCACTGATGATCACCCCGTCGGCGGTCTCCTCGACCACGTGCAAGGCAACTTCTTCATCCTCCCGGACCTTGCGTTGCTCATTCTGCAACTGCTCGCTGCGATCGACCTGCGGGTCGCCCAGGGCGTGGGTGAGAAACAGGTCGTTGCGGGTGCAATGGCGGTAGTAGTTGAGCAGGTTCTCGCCGAAGTCGCACTTGGGGTGCTTGACCGCACTGAAGGCATCCTGCAAATGCAGCGCCGAAATGATATAGGGCGCCAGGATATCGGGACTGCGCCCGAGCTGCCCCCAGGTGAATTCATTCCAAAGCTCGCTGTTGCGGCGCTTGCGTTTCAGATCCTCCGCCGAGCGCGGAAACAGCCATGAAACACTGGTGCGCACGCCAGACTCGGGGTCGATGCAGGTCATCTGGTCGCGGTACCGCGGGCTGTTCTGCAGGTCGTAGACGCGCGCCAGTTCTTCGATCATCGGCCTGAAGGCCGGGTGCACGGTGACATCCTTGACGCGCTGCCCGTCGATCCAGACCTCCCGGCCGTCTTTGAGGCTTTCGATGTAGCGTTTGCCCGTCATCGCCCCCAAACCTTGCGCGGGGTCGGGTTTTTTCGCTGCTGCCAGTGTCATGCTCATGTCCTTTGCTGCGTGTCCTTTGCTGCGTATTGCGTGAGAAATCGACCCCGATCGTAGAGCACCTTGAATCCCTTTTCAGCGGGCACGCAGCCGCTGCAAGAGCGCCGATAGCGGCGATGACTTTGGCTTTCCTCGCGCACCTTGCTTCGCTTCAGGATCGATTCTGCCTTTCGTAATCCCATCGCGAATTGATCCAGATCAATGAGGGCTGACCCGTGGTGCGTAATTCTCCAAGGTATTGAATCGGCGTTAACCCTTCCATGGTGACCTTATGACGACTGCACTTTTACGCACCGAATCCTTCGAGCAAACCCTCGCCAATGCCAACCTGCAGCCCTTGTGGGATCGCTATGACAAGCTGTTGAGCCCGGAACCGCAGGTACCGGACATCGCCATGCTGTGGCCGTGGAAAGACCTGCTGCCGTTGATCAATCGCGCAGCAAGCGAGATCCCGATGGATAAATCCGAGCGCAGGGTGCTGATGCTCACCCACCCTGCGTTCGACGGGAAACCATTCGCCACGACAAATCTGTTCGCCGGACTGCAGATTCTCAATCCCGGAGAACGCGCCCCGGTGCACCGGCATTCGCCCTCGGCGATGCGCTTCGTGCTGGAGGGCGAGGAGGGTGCCGCCACCATTGTCGACGGGCAACACTGCGAGATGCTTCCCGGCGATCTGATACTCACGCCCAACTGGTGCTGGCACGAACATCGCAATGACAGCAGCAAGCGCTGCGTGTGGCTGGATGCGCTTGATCTGCCGCTCGCCGCATCCATGGGGGCGATTTTCTCCGAACGTGGGCAAGCCTCGCCGGAGCGCAATGCGCTGTGGCATATCCAAGACGCTGCATTTGCCCATGCGGGTCTGCTGCCCGACAGTCAGGCGCCGCGCAACGCCTGGTCACCCATGTTCCGTTATCCATGGACACGCACGGTGGCTGCACTCGAGCAGGCGCCGCCGATGTCCGATGGCTCACGCCGCGTGCGCTATGTTGATCCCACCACCGGCGAACCGGCCATTCCGACACTGGACTGCTACGTCTGGCAGCTTCCCGGTGGCAAGCCGACGCAGACCATGCGCTCCAGCGCCAACGCTGTGTTTGCCGTGGTGGAGGGCGAGGGCAGTTCGCAGATTGGCGGGCGCAGCCTGCACTGGCAGAAAAACGATGTGTTTACCGTCCCGCACTGGACCTGGGCGAGCCACCAGGCGAGCCACGATGCCCGCCTGTTTTACTTCACCGATCGCGAAGTACTGCGCCGCCTTGACTGGCTGCGCGAAGAAACCCGCGCCAACTGAGCCGAAAGCGGGCCCCGCTTCAGGCCCTGTGCCCGCTAACGCCAGGCGTCGATGGAGACCGTGCCGTTATTCGGGCGGGTGCCTTCGTAGATTTTCCAGGCACCCTGCGTTTCCCCGCCGGTGACCACGATGTTGATTTCCTCGGCGCGGAACATCTGCAGCGGCGTATCGGGCGCCGCCTTCATATTGGTCGCATAGGGCTCCACCCCGGAGACAGCCAATGGCTTGAGCAGGGTCTGCACCCATTGGTCATCCCAGTACTCGCGCGCCGGCAGCGTGGCATTTTCCTCGATCCAGTCGATCAGTTTTTCCTTGCTGTCAAAACCCAGGCCGGTGAACAACTTGGCCACGATGGGGTCCATCACCAGCAGGGGCGACTGCCTGGGCGAGCA
>JBCKLP010000011.1:0-33912 GCA_038903735.1 Burkholderiales bacterium
AATGTGGTGCATCGCCTGCGCGGTGCGAGTGCCGCAATTGCGGCGGTAGCGCTCGGTGGCAAGGCCAATGGCGCAGTGGGTAATTACAACGCGCACCTGGCGGCGTATCCGGATTTCAACTGGGAGGGCTACTCGCAGCATTTTGTCGAGTCGCTGGGTCTTTCCTTCAATGCCTACACCACCCAGATCGAACCGCATGATGGGCTCGCGCAGTTGTTCGATGCGATTGCGCGCGCCAACACCATCGTGCTCGACCTGGACCGCGACCTGTGGGGCTATATCTCGCTGGGTTACTTCAAGCAGAAGACGCGCGAGGGCGAGGTGGGCTCATCGACCATGCCGCACAAGGTGAATCCCATCGACTTCGAGAATTCCGAGGGCAATGCCGGCGTGGCCAATGCGCTGCTGCGGCATCTGGCGGAAAAGCTGCCGGTGTCACGCTGGCAGCGCGACCTATCCGATTCGACGGCGCTGCGCAATGTGGGGCCGGCGCTGGGCCATACGCTGCTCGCCTGGGGTGCCTGCCTGCGGGGCTTAAGCAAGCTGGAAGCCGATGCCGCGCGCATGGCCGCGGACCTGGATGCCAACTGGGAAGTGCTGGCCGAGGCCATACAGACGGTGATGCGCCGCCACGGCCTGCCCAATCCCTATGAGGAACTGAAGGAACTCACGCGCGGCAAGCGCCTGGATGGCGATGCCATGCGCGCCTTTATCCGCGGCCTCGCACTGCCCGAAGCCGAGAAGGCCCGGCTGCTCGCCATGAGCCCGGCAAGCTACATCGGCAAAGCCGCCGAACTCGCGCGGCGGATCTAGGGGACCCGCGGGGACCGGCGGAAATAGGGGACAGACCACGTTTTCCGGCACTGATTTTGGCTAGTGTGAAACAGGTTCAGGAAAACGTGGTCTGTCCCCAACCCAGGCCAACCCAAAACGTGGTCTGTCCCCTGCCGCTATTTGTCTTCCGGCAACGGCGGAAGGATGCGCAGGTAGGCGATCAGGGACTTGAGATCGGCATCGATCAGCTTGGCCAGCGTATTGGTGATGACTTCGCTCATCGGTTCCGCGGCGCTGTCGCCATCCGAGGTCAGACCGGTTTGCAGATATTGAATCAGGTCGCCGTCACTCCATTTTTTCAGGCGTGTGGGGGTGAGATTGGGGATGGAGTTGCCGCCATCCAGTTTGCCACCGGCCAGAAACCGATCCTTCCTGGCTACCCCCAGAAAATTGCGCGGTGTATGGCATTCGCCGCAATGCGCCAGCGCCTGCACCAGGTAGGCGCCGCGATTGAGTTCCTGGGATTTCGCCGGGTCAGGCACGAAGGCACCCGGCGTGAAGAACAGCCATTTCCAGATGCGGTTCAGAAACCGCCAGTTGAACGGAAACTTCAGGTCATGCGCTTGGCTGGCGCGTGCGCTGGGCGGCAGCGAGCGGAAATAGGCGTACAGGTCGCGCAGATCGGCATCGACGATCTTGGTAAACGAGGTGTAGGGGAAGGCAGGATAGTAGTGCGCGCCGTCGGGGCGTGTGCCTTCGCGCAGGGCGCGAATGAAATCGGCCTCGCTCCAGCCACCGATGCCGGCCTGCGGGTGCGGGGTGATATTCGGGCCGTAAAAAGTTCCAAAGGGGGTTTTCAGAGCCCGTCCGCCGGCAAAGGGAACCGCGTCCTTTTTCTCCTCGGTGTGACAGCCTACGCAACCACCCGCGGCCGCCAGATACTGGCCGCGCTTGGCATCCTGGGCGAGCGCGCCAGTGCAGGTGAGCATCGAAAAAAATGCGCAAAACAGGAGTCGGCGTGCGGATTGGGCCATGGTCCAGCCTGTGTGAAATGGAAGATGGCGGATTTTATCGCTTGTCATGGCGATGGCAAACACGAAGGCAGACACACGAAGGCAGAAATGAAAAAGCCCCGCGCGGCAGGGCTCTTCCTGGAACTCCAGCGCGTCTAGGTGGGGGCGCGGAACGGCTTGTGGCAGGTACCGCAGGCGCCTTGCAATTCTTTAATGGCAGCCATGGAAGCGGCCTCGCCGCTCTTGGAGGCGGCAACCAACTTGGTCACGGCGCCGCGGAAATCATCCTGTGCGGTCTTGAAACCCGAGGGATTGGTAAAGACTTCCGGCAGGGCACGGCTTTTTTCACCCTTGGTATCGGGATGAAAACCGTCCCATGGCATCTGGCTGAGCGCATCGAGGAAGCCGGCATTGCGTGTGACCACCGCGGCATCGTAGGGAATTTTGCCTGCGTTCATCAATCCCAAAGGCCCGAAATATTTGCTGATCAGTGTCATTGCGGACTGGCGCTGGCGTACCAGTTGGTCAGGTTTGGCCTGCGCGAACGCCGAAAGAGTGTAGCCGCCGCCCAGTACCAGAGCTAGTCCGGCCGCCAAGAGTTGCTTCTGCATTTGGAGCTCCTAAAGTTTATCGGGCCTACAAGGAAACATGCGGCACTTGCCGCAATGTGGATGCAAACAACGGGCGCACCGGAAATATTCCCTCACAGAGCCGGCGCGGCGCGAAATATAAGCTATCGACAGCATTTCAGCGAGCGGAGGTTTTGCGCTCGCATTCCTCTCGTCACTCAGACGACGGCGCCGTCTTCGCGCGCCTGCAATGGCTTGACCAGATCCTCGCGCTGCACCCCCAGCCACATCACCAGCGGGGCCATTACCAGCACCGAGGAATAGATGCCGAACAGGATGCCGATGGTGAGCGCGAGGGCGAAATTATGCAGTGCCGCACCGCCGAAAATCAGCATCGCCAGCACCGCCATCTGGGTGGAGCCGTGGGTGATGATGGTGCGCGACATGGTGCGGGTGATGGCGTTGTCGATGATCTCGGTCACCGGTGCGCGGCGCATCTTGCGGAAATTCTCCCGTATCCGGTCGGCCACCACCACCGATTCGTTCACCGAATAGCCCAGGATGGCGAGCACGGCGGCCAGCACCGGCAGCGAAAATTCCCATTGAAAAATGGAAAAGAACCCGAGAATGATAATGACATCGTGCATATTGGCAATAATGGCCGCGACGCCGAATTTCCACTCGAAGCGGAAAGCAAGGTAAATAACGATTCCCAGCGCAGTGATGAGCAGGGCCAGCGCCCCGTTCTCCGCCAGTTCCCGGCCCACCTGCGGGCCGACAAATTCAACGCGCTGCACCGTGACCTGGGGTGCCGACGCTGCGAGTACGGCGGCCTTGAATTTCTCCTTGTCGAATTCAGGCTTCCCGGACTCCTTGTTGGGCGTGGTGAATTGCGCAATCTCCGAATCCTTGACCGACATGCGCACCAGCACGTCGCGCGGAGTGCCGAAAGTCTGCACCTGAGGTTCCTTGATGCCGAGTTTTTCCATGGCCGCGCGGATCGGGTCGAGTTCAGCCGCTTTCTCGTAGCGCGCCTCAACGATCAGGCCGCCGGTAAATTCAATCGAAAAGTTGAGGCCCTTGAAGCCCAGAAAGCCGACCGAGATCAGGAATGTCAGTACCGAAATGATGTTGAAGCTCAATGCATACCGCATGAACGGTATGTCTTTGCGGATCTTGAAAAACTCCATGCTTCAGCCCTTCACTTCCAGGAGGTGTTGCCTATGGCCACCGTAGAGAGCTTTCTGCGGTTTCCATAGGTAAGGTTCACCATGCAGCGGCTGACCACCACTGAGGAGAAAATCGAGGTCAGGATGCCCAGGCAATGCACCACGGCGAAGCCGCGCACCGGCCCGGAACCGAAAATCAGCAACGCCAGCCCGGCGATGAGCGAAGTGATGTTGGAATCCAGGATAGTGCCGAAGGCGCGCTCGTAACCCGCGGAAATCGCCGCCTGCGGGGTGGCGCCGGCGCGCAGTTCCTCGCGGATGCGCTCGTTGATCAGCACGTTGGCGTCAATGGCCATGCCCAGGGTGAGCGCGATTGCAGCGATGCCGGGCAGGGTAAGCGTGGCCTGCAGCAGCGAGAGCAGCGCAATCAGGAACAAGAGGTTGGCCGAGAGCGCCAGGGCCGAGAACACCCCGAACAGCATGTAGTACAGCGCCATGAACAGGACAATGGCGGTGAAGCCGTACATCGTCGAATTGAAGCCCTTGCTGATGTTCTCCGCGCCCAGCGATGGGCCAATGGTGCGTTCCTCAACAATTTCCATGGGCGCGGCAAGCGCCCCGGCACGCAGGAGGAGCGCCGTGTCGCTGGCTTCCTGGGTGCTCATGCGGCCGCTGATCTGCACGCGGCCACCACCGATTTCGCCACGGATCACCGGCGCGGTGATGACCTCGCCCTTGCCCTTCTCGATCAGCAGGATGGCCATGCGCTTGTTGACGTTTTCGCGGGTGACTTCCTTGAAAATGCGTGCGCCGGCGGCATCCAGGGTGAGATGCACCGCCGGCTCCTGGGTCTGGTTATCGAATCCGGGCTGCGCATCGGTGAGCCGCTCGCCGGTCAGCACCACCTGCTTTCTCACCATGATGGGCTGGCCGTTGCGCTCGACGTAAAACTCGGAATTGAACGGAACCTGACCGCCTTTGGCCGCGGCAATGGCCGCCGGGCTCATGTTTTCTTCATCCACCAGGCGTATTTCCAGGGTTGCGGTGCGGCCCAGGATGGCTTTTGCCTTGGTGGTGTCCTGCACCCCGGGTAATTGCACCACCACGCGGTCCGCGCCCTGCTGCTGGATCACCGGCTCGGCGACGCCCAGCTCGTTGATGCGGTTGTTAAGCGTCTGGATGTTCTGTTTGAGGGCGAATTCCTGGGTGCGCTTCTGCGCCTCGGGTTTAAGCGTTGCGGTGAGCGTCAGTGCCTCGCCACTGCCGCCATCCTGCAGCGTGAGGTCGGAAAGCTGGCTTTCAATGAGCTTGCGCGCCTTGACCCGGTTGTCCTCGTCGCGAAAGCGCACCACGATGCCGGAGGCTTCCCGGCTGATACCGGTGTGGCGGATGTTCTTGTCGCGCAATTGCAAGCGGATGTCGCCGGTGAGGCTTTCCACGCGCTTGATGAGTGCGGTGCGCATGTCCACCTGCAGCAGAAAGTGCACGCCGCCGCGCAGGTCGAGGCCGAGGTACATCGGCTGGGCGCCAATGGCGGTGAGCCACTTGGGTGAATTGGACAACAGGTTCAGCGCCACCGTATGGGTGGGATTGTCGGCTTCGGTGTTGAGCGTGCGCTCGATCAAATCCTTTGCCTTCAACTGGGTATCTGTGTCGGCAAGGCGCACCTTGATCGAGTTCGCATCCAGAAAGGTCCCGGTAGGCGTGATGCCCGCGGTTTTCAGCAATTCCTCGATACGGGACAACAGCGCGTTGTCTACCTTGACGGTGGCACGGGCCGGGGACACCTGCACCGCGGGAGCTTCGCCATAAAGGTTGGGCACCGCATAGAGCATCGCCAGCAACAGCAGCATGGCGACCAGCGTATAAATCCAGACGGGGTAACGGTTCATGAATTCAGCGAATCTCTGCGGTGAGTGTTGAACGCGGTGTTGCCGGCGGCAAGCGATCCGGTTCTAAAGCGACTTGATGGTGCCCTTGGGAAGCAGCATCTGCACCGCGGGACGTTGCACCTTGATCTCGACATTGGGCGAGATTTCGATGGCAACATAGGTGTCGCCCACCTTGGTGAGGGTGCCCGCCACGCCGCCGGCGGCCACCACTTCGTCGCCCTTTTGCAGGGCCTCGGTCATCGCCCGGTGTTCCTTGGCGCGTTTCATCTGTGGGCGGATCATCATGAAATACAGCAGCACGAACATCAGGACGATAGGCAATAGACCTGTCCAACTGGTTTCGCTGCCGGCGCCTTGTGCAAATGCAGGGGATATCAGCACGATGTACCTCAGTTTGTCGTGGGAGGAAGGGAGGCGCCGGACGGTACCACAACGGGCACCAGGCGCCTGAAAAACGCGAAATTATAGACTAGTTAACCCCCCTGGAACGGTCGCGGGCGAACTGGCTCGCGTACGCTTGCAGGCTACCGGCGGCAATGGCCTCGCGCAGTTCGCGCATCAGGATGAGGTAAAAATACAGGTTATGCAGGGTATTGAGCCGGGAACCGAGGATTTCCCCGGTTTTCTGCAGGTGGTGCAGATAGGCTCTTGAGTGCCGCGCGCAGGTGGCGCAGCCGCAGGTTTCCTCCAGCGGCCGGGTATCGTCGCGGTAGCGCGCGTTGCGGATCTTGAGGTCACCATAGCGGGTGAACAGCCAGCCGTTGCGGGCGTTGCGGGTGGGCAGCACGCAATCGAACATATCGATGCCGTGGCTCACCCCGTGTACCAAGTCCTCCGGCGTGCCCACGCCCATCAGGTAGCGAGGCCTGCCTAGGGGAAGACGTGGTGCAATGTGGGCGAGTATGCGCTGCATATCTTCCTTGGATTCACCCACCGACAGTCCGCCTATCGCATAGCCATCGAACTCCACGGCCTGCAGGCCGGCCAGCGACAGGTCGCGCAGGCGCTCAAACATGCCACCTTGCACAATGCCGAACAAGGCGTTGGAATTGCCTTCATGCGCGCGCTTGCTGCGCTCGGCCCAGCGCAGCGAGAGCTGCATGGAGCGGGCGGTCTCCTCTTCCGTGGCCGGGTGCGGGGTGCATTCATCGAACACCATCACGATGTCCGAATTGAGCACGCGCTGGATGCGCATGGATTCCTCGGGCGTGAGCATCAGCCGGTCGCCATTGATAGGCGAGGCAAAGCGCACGCCTTCCTCGCTGATGCTGCGCATTTTGCCCAGGCTGAATACCTGGAAGCCGCCCGAGTCGGTGAGGATGGGCGCATCCCAGCCCATGAAGCGGTGCAGCCCGCCGTGCGCCGCGATCACCTCCAGGCCTGGCCGCAGCCACAGATGGAAGGTATTGCTCAGCACTATCTGCGCGCCAATACTGGTGAGTTCGTCGGGGTGCATGGCTTTCACCGCGCCGTAGGTGCCCACCGGCATGAAGGCCGGGGTTTCCATGCTGCCGTGCGCCAAGCTCAGGCGGCCGCGGCGCGCGGCGCCGTCACTGTGGGTCTGCGTGAATATCATGCGTCCATCTTATCAATGAGCATGGCGTCGCCATAGGAAAAGAACCGGTAGCGCGCCGCCACCGCGTGGGCGTAGGCACGCCGGATCGCTTGCATGCCGGCGAAGGCCGATACCAGCATCATCAGGGTCGAGCGCGGCAGGTGAAAGTTGGTGATCAAGCGGTCGACCACCTGAAAACGGTATCCGGGAAGTATGAAGAGGCGCGTGTCCGCCTCGCCGGCGCGGATATCGGCGCTGCCCTCGGGCCGCGCTATCGCCGCCGACTCCAGGGCGCGCATCGAGGTGGTGCCCACCGCAATCACCTGCCCGCCGCGCGCACGGGTTTCCTGTATTGCCGCCCGGGTTTCCTCTGAAATCACGTAATGTTCCGAGTGCATGTGATGCTCGGCAATCTGTTCCACGCGCACCGGCTGGAAGGTGTCTGCGCCCACATGCAGTGTGATCCACGCCAGGCGCACGCCGCGCGCCTGCAGGCGGGCGAGCAGTTCCTCGTCGAAATGCAGGCCGGCCGTGGGCGCGGCCACCGCGCCGGGCACGCGTGCATACACCGTCTGGTAGCGTGCCTCGTCCTCTGCGGTTGGCACATGGGTGATATAGGGCGGCAAGGGCACTTCGCCGTGCTGCTCCAGCAGGGCAGCGAGCGTCGCTCGGCTCTCGAAGCGCAGGCGGTAAAGATCCGCCTCGCGACCGAGCACTACGGCGCTGATGTCCGGGTCCAGTCGCAGACGGGTGCCGGCGCGTGGCGGTTTGCTCGCGCGCACCTGGGCGAGCGCCTCATGCTCATCGAGAATGCGCTCAATCAGCACCTCGATACGGCCGCCGCTTGCCTTCGCGCCGTGCAAGCGCGCCTTGATGACGCGCGTGTCGTTGAACACCAGAAGATCGCCCGGATGCAGCAGTGCGGGCAGATCGGTGCAGTGCCGGTCCTCGAGTTGAGCGCCGGCAAGATGCAGCAGGCGGCTGGCGCTGCGCTCGCGCAACGGCGCCTGCGCGATCAATTCATCAGGGAGTGTGTAGTCGAAATCGTATGGCGTCAGTGGCATCCGATATAATCCTGGCGCGCAGGCTTTCCTGAAAATGTGAAGCCGTGCCGGAATGGCGGAACTGGTAGACGCGCCGGACTCAAAATCCGGTTCCAGCAATGGAGTGTGGGTTCGATTCCCTCTTCCGGCACCAAGCGGCGCATTCATTGTATGTGCGCGCGATGCCGCACATTGTATGTGTGGAATGCGTCAACAATGGCTGCGGCATTGTCATTCAGTCGCAAATTGCGCAAAAAAATCAATGTTCAATGCTCAACCTCTTCAAGAGGGTGAGAGGTTCATTTTCGAGCCGTAGCGGAGGCCGAAAACCGGTGCTGGATGATGCGCGAAACATGGGTTAAAGTACGCTTACCGCTTGGCGTGGAGGCGCGTTTTAGTGTTACACGCCGCCAGTTGAATGAGCACTGCGGGAGGTTTTAGTATGTACGCGATTGTCTACAAGACCGATGGATTCCCGATCTGCTGCCAGATGCCCGGGGTCGCGCCCGATCCGGTGGTTATCTGGACCACGGAAGGCGCCGCCAATGCGTTTATTGAAAGCAAGGAAGGTACTGCGGATTTCCAGGCGATGGAAGTGAATGACCAGAACATGGAAAACCTTGCCAAGGCGATTGGCTGCCCGGTTGAGCAGTTGACCATGGAGCCGTATCCCGGTTAGCCGGCGTTAAGCAGGCAATGAAAAAAGGGAGCCTGGGGCTCCCTTTTACGTTCTGCTGCCCGCTGGGACTCAGGCGATCTGCATGGGAATGCTGTCGTGCCGTGCCTTGATATGGTTGCGTTCGTCCACATAGACCAGATCCGGCCGGAAGCGCTGCAATTCCACCTCGTTGTACACCGCGTAACAGGCGATGATCAGGATGTCGCCGGGTGCTGCCTTGCGTGCCGCCGCGCCATTGACCGAAATGGTCCCGGAATTACGCCCTGCGCGTATTGCGTAAGTGGTGAAGCGCTCGCCATTGGAGACGTTATAAATGTCGATTTGCTGGTATTCGCGGATATCCGCGGCATCCAGCAGGTTTTCATCAATCGCGCAGGAGCCCTCGTACCCAAGCTCGGACTGGGTTACCGTTGCACGATGAATTTTCGACTTAAGCATGGTGCGTTGCATTGATTTCCTTCGCACAGATCCTCAGCGATTACTCAGACCGACACTTCCAGGTTGTCGATAAGCCGCGTTGCCCCCAGTCGCGCCGCTGCCAGTATTACCAGCTCGCGATCTGACTGAGAGGGTGATTGTAGATCAGACTGTTTGCGCACTGCAACATAGTCGACTTGCCATTGTTTTTCTTCAAGTTTTCGGGTCATTTCCGATTGCAGTGTCGGGTAATCCCGGTTTCCCGAGCGGATGGACGCCACAATCGCCTGCAAACCCCGGTAAAGCGCGGGCGCTTGGACTCGTTCGGCGGCGGAAAGATACCCATTGCGGGAGGAAAGCGCCAGCCCGTCTGCGGCACGAACGGTGTCCTCCCGGATGATCCGGACCGGCAGGGCCAGTTGCCGCACCATGCCTTGAACAATCATCAGTTGCTGATAATCCTTCTTGCCGAACAGGGCGGCATCGGGCTGCACCCTATTGAACAGTTTCAGCACCACGGTGGCCACTCCGCGGAAGAATCCGGGCCGGAAAGCGCCTTCGAGTTCGTCGGCCAAAGGCGGTGGCTGCACGAAATACCCTTGAGGCTGCGGATAGAGTTCCTCCTCGTCCGGCGCAAACAGGTACTCCACGCCACAGGATTCCAGGCCTGAACAGTCGGTGCTGAAGGTGCGCGGATAACGGTCAAAATCCTCATGCGGAGCAAACTGCAGGCGGTTGACGAAAATGCTGGCCACCACACAATCGCCGTGTCCACGGGCGGCGCGTGCCAGTGCCAGATGGCCTTCATGCAGATTGCCCATGGTGGGCACGAAGGCGATCCGGGCGGATTGGCGGCGTGCCTCGTTCAGGCACTCGCGTAGTGCCGCGGCATTGGTCAGTATCTGCATGCCAATTAAAAAACGTGTTCCGGGCCGGGGAAGCTGCCGTCCTTGACGGCTTTCACATAAGTTTCGATGGCACCGCTGATGCTGGAGGCGCTGTGCATGAAATTGCGTACGAAGCGCGCCTTGCGCCCGGGAAAGATATCCAGCATGTCGTGCAGCACCAGCACCTGTCCGGAGCACTCGGCGCCTGCGCCAATGCCGATGGTGGGTACCCTGGCGGCTTTGGTGACGCGCGCGGCCAATGCCGCCGGTATTGCTTCCAGCAGCAGCATGTCGGCGCCGGCTTCTTCCAGGACGCGCGCCTCTTCCATGAGTCGCGCCGCGCCGACTTCCTCGCGGCCCTGCACCCGGTAACCGCCCAGCTTGTTGACGGACTGCGGTGTCAGGCCGATGTGGGCCTGCACCGGAATGCCGCGGGTTACCAGGAACTCCACTGTCGCTGTCATGTGCGCGCCGCCCTCGGTCTTCACCATGTGCGCGCCGGCGGCCATCAGCGCCGCGGCACTGCGGAACGCCTGTTGCGGGGACTCCTGGTAGCTGCCAAAGGGCATGTCGGCAATGATGAACGCGGTTTTTGCGCCGCGTGCGACGCAGCGGGTGTGATAGGCAATATCCTCCAGCGTGACCGGCAGGGTCGAATCGTGCCCCTGCAGCACCATGCCCAGCGAATCGCCGATCAGCAGGGTTTCGACCCCAGCGTTCTCAAGAAGCGCTGCGAAACTGGCGTCGTAGCAAGTGACCATGGTGATCTTCGCGCCCTCGGCGTGCATGCGCTGCAGGCGGTTCAAGGTGATGCGGCTCATGCGGTCTTCCTTTCAGGCCGGCGCGATTGCGGCGCGCCGAAGGTGTCATTTTGCAATAGCAGCATGCTACTCGCCCAGATTGAAGAACTCGCGCCCGCCGCGCATGGCGGCGATGCGCTCGATGAGCAGGTCCAGGTCTTTTTCGCTGCGCACGAAATTGAGGCGCTCGGAATTGACAATCAGAATCGGGCTGCCCTGGTAATGATAAAAGTAGCGGCTGTAACTGTCCGCCAGCAGCGCCAGGTATTCCTTGCTGATGGGGCGTTCATATTCGGTGGCGCGGCGGCGTACACGGGTGATCAGGGTCTCGGTTTGTGCCTGCAGGTAGATTACGAGATCCGGCTGCGGCGCCTGCGGCTTCAAGCTGTCGTAAATGGTCTGGTAGAGCGCCATTTCTTCGCCGGAGAGGGTCAGGCGCGCGAACAAGGGGTCTTTATCGAGCAGATAATCGGCCACGGTCACGCTTTTGAACATGTCCATCTGCGTCAGTTCGCGCAACTGGTTGATGCGCTGGAACAGGAAAAAAAGCTGGGTCGGCAGGGCGTAGCGCGCCATGTCCTGATAAAAGCGCGCCAGAAACGGATTTTGATCAGGACGCTCGAGCAGCAGCGAGGCGTTGATACGTTCCGCGAGGCGCCGCGCGAGGCTGGTCTTGCCCACGCCGATCGGGCCTTCGACGACGATGTAACGGTACTTTGACAGCGACATGTGAATGTAGCGCGGCGCGGCGGGAAATCAGCCGCGAAAGATGAAATAGACCGCGCCCATGATACACAAGGCAGCCCGCGGATAATCCCGCATCCGTTTCATGTCAACGCATCCGTTTCATGTCGCGGGCAGGCGGCGGATCGCCTGATCCAGCGTTGCCGCGAGTAGTAGGGCTGCGGGGCCATGCCCCGGAATGTGAATCCCGGGCGCGACCTCCAGCAGAGGTTCCAGCACGAAACGGCGCAGGTGCAGGCGCGGGTGCGGGATGGTCAGCTCGGGTAGATTCAAGCTGTCGTTGTCATAGAGCAGCAGGTCCAGGTCGAGTGTGCGTGGCGCATTGCGCACGCTACGCACCCTGCCATGATCGGTCTCCAGTTTTCGCAGCAGGCCCAGCAGATCGAGGGGGGCGAGGGCGGTTTCAAGCAGCACGACCGCGTTGACGTAATCGGCCTGTCCCGGCGCATCGACCGGCGCGCTCGCATATAGCGACGAAGTGCGCAGCAGTGTGGTGTCCGGTGTGCCACCTAATGCCGCCAGCACGGCGCGCAACTGTGCGGCGGGATCGCCCAGATTGGCGCCTAATCCGAGATAGGCACGATGAAGCATGCTATGTGCGCGCTATTCGGCGGCGGGCACGTCCGGCTGCGGCTTTTTGCGGCGGCGTCGGCGGGTGGTGCTGCGCTCACCGGGAGCCGGGGCGAGCAGCATGTCGACCTGTTCCGGATGCGGCAACTCCTGAAAGCGTTCCCACCACTCGGCCAGTTCCATCGACACTTCGCCACTCTTTGCACGCAACAGCAGAAAATCGAAGCCGGCGCGAAAACGTTCCTGTGCGAGCAGCGCGAACGGCCGCTTGGCGCTGCGCTGCTCGAAACGCGGCTGCAGTATCCAGATCTCTTTCATGATGGTGGTGTAGCGCCGCGGGATGGCCAGTTTCTCGGTCTGCGCGTTGATCACGGCATCCATCGCCTGATGCAAGGCGGGAACCGGATGACCGCCCTTGGCGCAGGCGGCGCGCCAGTCGGCCAGCACCTCATGCCAGAACAGTGCGGCGAACAGAAATGCCGGGGAGACAGGCTTGCCTTCCAGCACCCGCCGGTCGGTGTCCTCGAGGGCTAGATTGACGAAGCGCGCCCCCAGCGGCTGCTCCAGGATCACATCAAGGAGCGGCAGCACGCCGTGGTGCAGGCCGTCATCGCGCAGGTGATGCAGGGTCTTGTGGGCGTGACCGGAGAGCAGCAGCTTCAGCATCTCGTCGAAAATACGCGCGGGCGGTACATTTTCGATGAGCTTGCCCAGCGAACGCAGAGGGGCACGCGTGGCCGGCTCAATGCGAAAACCGAGCTTGGCGGCAAAGCGCACCGCACGCAGCATGCGCACCGGGTCCTCGCGGTAGCGCTCCTTCGGATCGCCGATGATTCTTACCGATTTGTCGCGCAGGTCATCCAGGCCGCCATGAAAATCAACGATGGTTTCATCGGCAGCATTGAAATAAAGCGCGTTGCAGGTGAAGTCGCGCCGCGCCGCATCCTGCTCGCGGGTGCCGTAGGCATTGTCGTGTAGTACCCGCCCGTGCTCGTCCTTGTCCTCGGAGGCACCGGATCGGAAAGTGGATACCTCGACGGTTTCCGAGCCGAACATTACGTGGGTGATCTTGAAGCGCCGGCCGATCAGGCGCGAGCGGCGGAACAGTTTGTGTACGGTCTCTGGCGGCGCGCTGGTGGCAACATCGAAATCCTTGGGTTGCACGCCCAGGATCAGGTCGCGCACCGCGCCACCGACCACATAGGCTTCGTGGCCAGCTTCCTGCAGCGTGTCGCAAACCCGCAACGATCCGGAGGAAAGCTGTTCGCGGCTTACGCCGTGTTTTGATTTGGGTATGAGCTTCGGCCCGGCTTTTCTGCCAAAGCGAAACACCTGCCGGATGAACTTTTTGATCAATGTTTTTATGCGAAAAGTGCGCGGCGAAGTTTACCCCCGAAGTTTACCCCAATTAACCCTGCTCTCCACCCGGATCATTTCAGGCTGAGAATCGGCCAGTTGCGCTCGCGGGCAACCCGTTCCAGCGCCGGGTCAGGGTCCACCGCCACCGGCCGGGTGACACGTTCCAAGAGCGCAAGGTCGTTGCGCGAATCGCTGTAGAACCAGCTGTCCGCGAATCCCGGCAGGCTTTCGCCACGTCCGCCGAGCCAGGCATCCAGGCACACGATCTTGCCCTCGCGAAAGCAAGGCGTGCCGGCGGGCTTGCCGGTAAAGCGGCCCTCGCGCTCTTCGGGCTCGGTGGCGATGAGATGGCTGATGCCGAAGGCACGCGCCACGGGGGCCGTGATGAAGGAGTTGGTGGCGGTGACAATGGCGCACAGATCACCGCGCAGCTGATGGTCTTTGATGAGAGCGCGTGCCTTATCGAGCATGATGGGCAGGATGCGTGCCTGCATGAACTGCGCATGCCAGCGGTCCAACTGTTCGCGCGGGTAGCGGGCCAGCGGCGCCAGCTGGAAATCGAGGAACTCGAAGATATCCAGCGTGCCGGCCTGGTACTGCTCGTAGAAGCGCTTGTTCTCCGCTTCGTAGGTGTCGCGCTCCAGCACACCCTGTTCGATCAGGAATTGTGCCCATTCGTAATCGCTGTCGCCGGCCAGGAGCGTGTTGTCGAGATCAAAAAGCGCCAGATTCATTGCGGGCCCGTCTGTAAACCTGTCTGTAAACCTGTCTGTAAACGTATGCTTTCGCGCAGCAGCGGCAGGGTGACGGCGCGCTGCGTCTGCAGGGAATAGCGGTCCAGCGCATCGATGGCCGCGACCAGCGTCCCCAGGTCGCGCGCATAACGTTCCATCAGATAGTCGAGGATGCCGGGTGCCAGGTCCAGCCCGCTCTGGCGCGCGCGCCCGGCCAGCACGGCGCGCTTTTCCTCTTCGCTCAAGGGGCGCAGCTGCATCACTACGCCGGATGCGATGCGGGACCGCAGGTCTTCGCGCAGCGGCAGGTCCGCCGGCGGCAGATCGCCGGATGCCAGCACCAGCCCATTGCCGGCGCTCATGCGGTTACAGGCGTCGAATGCTGCAATTTGCAGGGCGGCATCAAGGTTTCCGACCGCATCGAGCGCGAGCATCCGGGTTTGCGCGGGCAGCGACACAGGCCCGGCGCAAAAGACATAGGTTGCGTGCCGGCCCTCTGCGCGTGCTGCAGCCACCATGGCCTCAAGCAAATGCGTTTTTCCGGCACCGCCGGGACCCCAGAGATAAAAAACGCCGCCGGTGGCCAGTGCAGCGCGCAGCGCGCCCAGCAGTGCCCCATTGCCACCGACATGAAAATTATCCAGCGTGGGCGCCGGAGGCGGCGCCAGTTCCAGCACCAGTTGTTCCACTGCGTTCACGACCCCCTGCGTTTACGACCCCTTGTAAAGGCTGCTGCCAATGTAGCGCTCACGCAGGGTACGCAGGGCCACCAGCAGCACTGCGCTCACCGGCAAGGCCACCAGCAGCCCGGCAAAGCCGAACAACTGGCCGAAGGCAAGCAGGGCGAAGATCACCGCCACCGGGTGCAGGCCGATGCGCTCGCCCACCAGCTTGGGTGTGATGACATTGCCCTCCAGCACCTGCCCCAGTCCGAATACCACCCAGACCCAGACGACGCCGGGTAGTTCTTGGAACTGCAGAAAGGCAGCAATGGTGGCCAGGACAAAGCCGATGGCTGCGCCCACATAGGGCACGATCACCATGGCGCCGGTGATGATGCCGATGGGCAGGAAAAATTCCAGCCCGGCGATCCACAGTCCCAGCGAGTAGAAAACCGCCATCACCAGCATCACGATGATCTGCCCGTGCAGGTACTGGCCCAGCGCGTGGTCGGCGTCGCGCACAAAGCGGCTCACCTCCTCATGCCAGGCTCGCGGGATGAGCGAATCAATGCGCGCGATGATTGCCTCCCAGTCGCGCATCAGGAAAAACTGCACCACCGGCGTCAGCACCATATTGGTAAACACGCCCAAGAGGCCCAAGCCACCCAAGCGGAGCGAATCGAGCACCTTGGCGCCCAGGCCTTCGGAATTGGCGATGGCCTCGGTGGCGGCGGCCTTGATGCTCGCCTTGTCCAGCGAAATGGCGGTGCCCAGGCGCTCATTGATCCAGGGAACGACTGTGCTGTTCAGCCGGTCGAGCAACGCCGGCAACTGCTCGGTGATCAGACGGATTTCCTTGATCAGCAGGGGCAGCACCGCCAGCACGATCAATATCAGCAGCAGCGCTTCCAGGAGCAGCACCAGGACGACGGCCAAGGTGCGTGGCACGTACTTACGTGTCAGCCAGAGGACCAGCGGCTGGCACACATAGGCAAGCACGGTTCCCAGGATGAAGGGCAGGAGTATGGGCGTCAGCCAATGCAGCGCGGCCAGGCCCGTGATGGCAAGAATTATCCAGAACAATGTGCGCCGGCCGGCGGTGGAGACAGCCATCAATTAGAATGCAACCCTGCAAAAACCATACTTTAACATTCAGCTCCGCATTCACTCCCGCACTCACCCACGAATTCGACTCAATTGAATACTCCCATCACTTATCGCGATGCCGGCGTGGATATCGACGCCGGGGATGCGCTGGTCGAGGCCATCAAGCCTTATGCGCGCCGCACCCTGCGCCCCGAGGTGCTGGCGGGCATAGGCGGCTTCGGCGCGCTGGTGGAAATCTCGAAAAAATACCGGGAGCCGGTGCTGGTGGCGGGCACCGACGGTGTCGGCACCAAGCTGAAGCTGGCTTTCGAGTTGCAGCGCCATGGCACGGTGGGTATCGACCTGGTGGCGATGAGCGTCAACGACATTCTGGTGCAGGGAGCCGAGCCACTTTTCTTTCTCGATTATTTTTCCTGCGGAAAACTGGACGTGGCGATTGCCACCGAGGTGGTGCGCGGCATTGCCCACGGCTGCGAGCTGGCTGGCTGCGCGCTGATCGGCGGGGAGACCGCGGAGATGCCCGGCATGTACCCGGACGGGGAATACGACCTGGCGGGTTTTGCGGTCGGCGTGGTGGAGAAGAGCCGCATCATCAGCGGGAAAACCATTGCGCCGGGCGATGTGGTGCTGGGCCTGGCCTCCAGCGGCGCGCACTCCAACGGTTATTCGCTGGTGCGCCGCATTCTGGAGCGCGCGCGCCCCGACCTGGATGCCGATTTTCACGGCCGTAAATTTTCCGATGTGCTGATGGAGCCCACGCGCATCTATGTGAAGCCGCTGCTTGCGCTGAGGGCGGCGCTGCCGGTGAAAGGCATGGCGCACATCACCGGCGGCGGCATCGTCGAGAATCTGCCGCGCGTGTTGCCTGATGCGGTGCGTGCACGGGTGAGCCAGTCTGCCTGGCCGCTGCCACCCTTGTTCGCCTGGCTGCAAAAAGAAGGTGGTGTGGCGGAGGGCGAAATGCACCGCGTGTTCAACTGCGGCATCGGCATGACAGTGATTGTTGCTGCCGCAGATGCGGCTGCGGCGACTGCCATGCTCGAGGCGCAGGGTGAAACCGTGTACCGGCTGGGTGAAATCGCTGCCAGATCCGAAGGACAGGCGGCGGTGGAGATGCTTGCCTGAGCGTCAGCCGGCTACGACGATCAAGGATGCCTACAGGTCGCGCGCGATACGAAAACCACGCGTATAGACGCGGATGACAACCGGGCTTCCCACCCGGTAAGCGGCACGTAGGCCCACCGGAGATTCATCCCAGGCGCCACCACGCACCGCACGCTGGAAACAATCGCCAGTGTTGCGCACGCTGCCATCCACAGGCGCCCCTGCGTAATTCGGGTTCCAGCAGTCCGCAGTCCATTCCGCAGCGTTGCCCAACAGGTCATGGAGACCAAAGGCATTGGCGCGAAAACTGCCCACGGGTGCGGTGTAGGCATGCCGGTCATCGCAGGCGGCGGCATTCCAGTGGATGGCGTCGGGCACCTCTTTCACGGTGGACTGGTCGGCGCCATTGGCATGACTGCAGGTCAGATTGGCCTCGTCACCCCAGAAACGACTGGTGGTGGTGCCTGCGCGCGCGACATATTCCCACTCGGCTTCGGACAGCAGGCGGTAGTTCCTGCTGGTCCGCTGGGCCAGCCACGCCGCATAGGCGCTGGCGTCCTCCCAACTGACGCAGGTCACCGGATGCGCATCGTCCTGGGGATAACCGGGGTTGCGCCAATCCCTGCGCGGATCGAGCACATGTTCCGCGCCCGTCCATACGAAGCACCCGTCGCTGTGACGGCCGGTGCCTTCTGCGAATGCGCGGTACTGGCCGCGCGTGACCTCGAACTTCCCCGCGGCAAAGCGCTTCACCGCGATGCTGTGGCGGGGCTGGCTGCGGTTACGGAAAGGTTCGGTTAGATTTTCTCGCTCTTCCTCGCCAGGCGCTGCGCCCATCAGGAAGCGACCCTGCGGAATAACGAGCATCTCCGGACAATCCGCACAGTCCCTGAACACGCTGCCGGCGGGCAGCGCAGACATATTCTGGGGAGGCGGGGCCGCGCCCTGCGCGTGGACTGTGTCAATGCCAAAGGCGGCGGCGAAAATGAGGAGCAAGATAAGTGTGCGTCGTGAACTTTTGAGAAATTCATAATTCATGACAAAAACATGCCTCTGACGAGGCTGACATGTTTTTGGGAATGATCATTAGGCATCACTCAAGGTCTCCACAGCGGTCTTGCGGGCAGGGCAAAGTCCAGAAGAGAGCGTTTGAAGAAAATGTACGCGTCGAAATGATCCGCAGGCACCAGTTCGACCCCGCTTTCATACGGTCCGGGGTAATTCCCGTTTTGCATCCACCATTGCGGATATTCCGCCAGAAAGCCGGCGTTGGACGGAAAGAACGAAAAGGCGTGCCCGGCATCGTGCAGTTTTTTGTCCAGGGAGTTGCGATTGACCGGAAAGGACCACTCTCCCTGGGTTCCGGAGGCTTGGTAGGCCGTGAATGCAATATTGAATACTTTCTTGCGGGTCAGAGCGGAGTAGAAGTACACGCCGGATTTGAGGTCGCCGTAACTCCACCAGTCTGCCGGCGAGCGATTGTGCGACACGTGGCTGGTATGGGCACTAAGGATGGCGCGTCCGGCACCATGCTTTTCCATTACCAGCATCAGGTTGCGGCCCCGAGCCAGATCACGCTCGTTCCAGCTCAGAATGTCGTTGGACCAGTTGTAGTGATAAAACCCCAGCCAGCCCAGCATCGTTGAGGCCGAGATGGCCAGCTCGTAAGCATCATCGAAACCCGCGTCCTTTCTCTTTAGCTTTTCCATGCCTGATTGTCTCGCCGCATCCATCAGGGCGCTCAGGTTGGCGCGGCATTTTGCGTAATCGTCTTCCGACGGGAATTTCCCGTCCTGCGCAACCCGCGCAAGAACGTCATCGATCTCGGGCCAGGAGGGCGCCTGATGCACAGGACAGGTGGTTTGAATGCCGCTGAGTACCCGGGCATCGATCCCGGCAAGCCTGCCCAGGCGCTGGATTCTTGAATAATGTTCCCAGGGCCGGTCCCAGACATCCATGCCGCGGAACAGGATCGGATTGCCTGGATTGGCAAGATTAAAGCCGCAAACCCAGTCCCATAGCGCAAGGTCCGAGGTGGTGGGCATATAAAGCACATCGATCGGCACCGGCGTTTTTGCGGTTCTGCAGGAGGACGCCCATTGGCCCATTTCCAGGCTGCGCAGCACGCCGGTTTCCCAGACGATCAACCGGAAACCATGGTTCTCGACCAGGTAGCGTATGAGGCGTGTCTGAATCTGCAGAAAGCCCGAAGACCCGTGAACGCTTTCCCCCAGCGCCACGACATCAGCGGCGGCGACCTGCGAGTGCAGCAGGTTCGAAAGTGTGGCGTCGGTGATTTTCTCGGGAGTAGAATCGAATTCGCTCACACCAGGAAGGGCGGCGAATGCCGGCACACTCAGCACCAAAGCGGCAAGGAGAATGAATGTCTTCATGTTCGTAAATCCGGCGCTTGTTGTCGGGATGAAACGCTATCCGCGGAGCGATGTGCTGCGGCACGGCCTGGAGTGACCGGGCCCGTGACCACCGAGCCTCACGCATGCTACAGTTATTTCGTCAGCGATAAGAGGAGACCCATATGATCCAGTCAGCGATGGAAGGGCAGCAGCAAAACGCAGTGACCGGGCCGCCGAAGCTGCGCGAGTTTGCGCATGTCAGTGTGCCCTGCCGCGATCTGGAGGAGGGCAAACGCTTTTACGCCAAAGTGCTGGGCGGGGAAATGCATGTCGAGACGCCCACCTTTGCCTCCTTCCGGCTGGCGGGTGTGGATGTGGGCATCGGCTCCGATGGCTGCACTTTTCTGGAGCCGGGCGCGGAGTATCCGCACTTTGCTTTCTATGCCAGCGCTGATGAACTGTTGCACATGAAAGCCTGGCTGACCCGCTGCGGTGTCCCCAGCTCCAACTTCTGGACCCGCGAGGGGGTTGAGGCGCTGATGTTCTTCCGCGACCCCTCGGGCAACATGATCGAACTATTCTGTGTGGAAGGTTTCCAGGGCGCTGACAAGCTGCCGCGTGGTCCCGCGCGCGGCCATGGCACCGCGGTGGACATCGACACCCTGCGTTATACGAGCTGGCAGCTGCCGGATTGATGCTTGCAGCGTGCCCGCACCCGGGACAGCCAGAGGTACTGTCCCGGCTTCAGGCTTTGTCTGGTAATTTTGTCAAATACAATAACTTGATATGGCGCTCAGGCAAGCCAGACGGACATTCCAGCTTTTAAAAGTTATTGAATTCCGTTGATGGGGTGTTGCCCGTCACGTGGCATGATCTCGATACGCTGGCGGGTATGTTTGGCGTCCTCGACGATGGCGACTTTGATCCTATTTTCCTCAGTAGCCCTCTACAAAACTGAGGCAAACTCCGAGCTGGCAAGGGTTTCCAACGGATAGAGGGGGTCACCCGATGGGTGAGATGACATTTGAGAAAACGGCGCTGGTCAAAGCGGTGGATATCGCGCTTACCGAGCAGTCCAGCCGAGGTGATGAACTACTACGCGTGAGCACGCCGGGTGGCCGGTTTCAGGTGCGGTGGGACGAGAATGGTAGTGCCAGCACTCTTGGGCAGCTCGCTTTCTTTGCCGAGTTCCTGGAAGTCAGTGGACTGTTCGAGCGCTGGACAAAAAGTTGCCCGCTGGGCTACACCAGCAACAACGCCCCGGAAGTAGGGGACATCTTGGGCACATGGATGCTCTCGATCCTCGATGGACAGCGACGCTATGCCCACATCACCGGACTGCGCGGGGATGCCGTGGCGCCGGAGATACTGGGCATGACGCAGATCATCAGCGAGGAAAGCCTGCGCCGTGCGCTCAAGCATCTGGCGCCCTGCGTGGATGAGGCGCGTTCGGATGAGGACCGTGCCGAACGCGAAGTCCAACTCGCCAAGAGCACCGCCTCGATGGATGCCGCGCTCAAGGACAGCATCCGGGAAGCCCTGGGTACCGACTGGATACTGGAGGGCGACACCACGGTCAAGGTGCTCTACGGTCACCAGGCTGGCGCAGAAATTGGTTACAACCCGACCAAGCCGGGACGGCCCAGTCACAGCATCCACACCTACTGGATCGCCAACGTGCGCTTGGTACTGGATGCCGAAGTGCAGGAGGGCACATCCACGGCGGCGAAGTACAGTCTGCCGCGATTGATTCACCTCCTCAGGAGGCTCCCCGCCGCACAGCGTCCCCGCCTGGTACGCGGCGACAGCGCATTTGGCAACGAGCCGGTCATGGTGCAACTCGAAGAGATTGACCAAGCGTATCTGTTCAAGCTGCGTCAGACCCTCGGCGTCAAGAAGCTGATTGAGCGCCTTTGGTCGCAACACGACTGGCAGAACGTGGGTCAGGGAGACCAGGCAGTCGAGACGGAACTCAAATTAACCGGTTGGAGTCGCGCACGTCGCGTTGTCGTCTTGCGCGCGCTATCAAAGGCACGCTCGTTGCCGAGCAGAAGGCAAAGGGCAAACGAGCAAAGCGTCAGGAGAGTCTGCAGTTTGTCGATCCGCTGCAGCCCGTCAAGATCTGGGAATACACAGTGCTGATCACCAACGCGGCCTACGACCTGGAGGGTATCGGTCAGTTGTATCGGGATCGGGCGGATTGTGAAAACGGTTTCGATGAGCTGAAAAACCAGTGGGGTTGGGGCGGCTACACCACGCAGGACATGGAGCGATGCAATCTGTCGGCCCGTGCGGTGGCGCTGATCTACAACTGGTGGAGTTGGTACGTGCGGCTGGCTCACCCCCAAACCCGGCTGGAGGCCATCACCTCGCGGCCCTTGCTGCTGGCCGGCGTGGCTCGCCTGACCCAGCACGCCGGCCAGTCACACCTGCTATTGACGATAATCCATGCCGCCAGCGATCAGGTCAAGGCCATGATTGCCAATGTGCGCAGGGGTTTGGCAACCATTCTGGCAACTGCGCCTCAGTTGACCAAACCCGAACGTTGGGCGGCGCTGGTTCGCTACATCGTGGCTCAAATCATCGCGGCCAAATCGAAAAAACACCCGCCGCCAACTCTCATGCCAGCGATTTCACAGCCCATCGCATCGGGCTAACAGAGGAATCTAGGATTATCAAATCGGTTCTTGGAAACACAGTCTGCGTTTGATTGAGTTCCTCGCATAGCTGTGCGATGGCCTGATCGGATCGGAGCTGCGCGAGATGGTGCAGACGCACTGTCAAGGTCTTTTTGTTCAGATCGGGCAGCAGATCGGCCTCGGTCGTGTAGAGGCAGCGCAACAACGTGCGAGCCTCATCCGCACGCGCCAGCGACTCCCGCAAGAAGTTGGCCATTGCGGTTTCCGCGCGATAGGCCAGCATCTTGATGGCGTCAACGAAGTGTTTGCTGGGGGTGCTGAGTTGTGTAAAACGCTGCTCCTCAGGCAGGTCCTTGACCAAGATGTGATGCTCGGTGGCCTTGCGCGATGCTTTGAGCGTGGTGATTTGGAACTGCAAGGTATCAATCTGCTCTTTGAGCGCGGCCTTCTGGTGAGTAAACGCCTCCATAGGAATCGGCTCAATTGGCTGCTCGATATTGAGCGCCCCGAACAAGGCCATGCAGCGGCTGAGTTTGCCGTTGGCACTGCGCACCTGGCCATCGAGGGCGCGGTAGGCGGGGTTGACGACCTCGATGGGATCAGTAATCTCCTGCGTGCAATAGCCCGCCAACCGATCCAGGGCATAGTGTTCCCGTGCATATTTGAAGAAGTTTTCCTGAGACCAGCGCGCCATCATGTTGGCCGCCAAGCGCCTCAGGTCGCAGCGGTAATCGGTGCTGATGATGGCGCTCTGATGGGCCTGTTGGCTGAGTTTGCGTATCTCGCGCACCCACAGGCCATTGCTCAAACGCGTGCCTCGCTCGGCCAGCGACAGCGTTACGATCTGTCCGTTGGCCAGTGTTACTGGCTGCAGAACGTCGCTTCTTGCCTGCCCGTTTGACGCAAAACCGCAGGCTTTTCTCGAGAACCGCCCAACAACCTGGGTCGACATACCTATCGTGCGTCGGGGCTGATAAGCATAAACCGGATAAGCATGGATGGAACCGTGCCTATCCGTTTGATTGCCAAAGAGGATGAATGCCGGGATGGCGAAACCATCCGTTCCATGGCATCCAGAGGGGTTCTGGGAGTGAGATCACCTTCGTCTGTGCATGCCGCAGCCAAGATCGGCAGATGGGGCGTTGCACCGGTATTTTTGGCAATCAACCGGATAGGCAGGGATGGAACTACCTATCGCCGGCTGCGCAACAATTTTGAATTCGAGCCGCCCCATTCCATGCACCTGAAGGGCAAGGGCGAAACCACGGTCTATCGGCTTGTCGGCCGCAAATCCGCCAACTCCGCAGTTGCCCGGGATTAGCCAGTCAACTATCGGCGATCAAGGCGGATAACCCTCACGCCGGCCGCATTGCCGCGGCGCGCCCTCTCACTTCACCCTTCAGGGTAAAACACACGGCGCCGGGCTCGTTCCCTGCTAGGCGCAGCGAAAAACCGGAAATCTCCGCAAGACGTGTCGCCTGGTACAGCCCGATTCCGAAGCCACTGCTGGAGGGCACAGGGCCGCGTAACAATCCCTGCAGCACGTCCGCGGATACCGGTGTGCCGGAGTCGCACACCGCAAATTCAATGGCATTCCCGCAATGAAAAGTGGCTTTTATTGAAACCACCTCGCCGAGCGTTCGCTTCTTGAGCGCATTCTGCAAAAAATTATCGCCTGCACTGTCGAACAACTCCTTGGGCAGCAGCACGCCATCGCTAATTTCGCCGCTCACAAACTCAACGCCGCGATCCTTGTAGGTGCGCTGCAGGCCATCCCACCATGATCTTGCCTGCTCAAAGCGCCCGCTGTCGGTCTGCGGCTTTTGCAGCTTGTCAAACGTCTGCTGCAGGCGCTGTGTAATCACCGGCAACTGGCGTCGAAGCAGGTTCATGATTTCAGCAGGTTCCGTATGGGTGTCACTGGCGACTGCAGAACACAGCACATTGAGGGACTGCAGCAGGTTCTTCATGTCATGCGTCATGCGCGCGCCGGTCTCGTGTACTGCCTGCACATAGGTCTGTTGCTGAAGTTTTTGCTCACGCAGCTTGGCCACATAGAATTCGCTCAGCAACTGGCCCAGCAGATGAAAGTGCCAGACCAGCGAAGGGCTAAGGGAGTGCTTGGTAAACACCCGCAAATGCAGGGCCTGATTGGTGTATTCCACCGAGTTTTTCGACACACTGCCAAAAACACCCGATTGTTCGGCGGTATGCCAGAAACCGCCTGACACCCACGGCAGCCTGGCAAGCCCGGCGCTTGCCTCCTTCATCAGGCGCTCAGGCTTGGTTTCCCGTTGCGACAACTCTGCCAGAAAGAACAGCCATTGCTCGAACGGCAATCCTATCGACAGCAGGTAGCGCGAAAAGTACATCGACAATCCGCCAAAATTGGCGCGCGGATTCCAGGCAATACTGAGCGCCAGCAGCACCGCGGCAATCACCAGCAGGCTGATCGAGAGCGCCTCCCAGTATTCCATCCTGCCGATGCGCATGAGTGCGAAGCTACCCAAAATCAGCACCACGAAGAGCAGAAACAGCAGGGTGGCGTAGAAAAAATCGACTATCTGCGGCGTTTCTGCAGTATCCGCTTCGGTGGGAATAAACAGCATCAGCAGGAACAGCACCGGCAAGCCGTACTCTGCGATCTGTCCAAGCTGCGGCGGTAGGCGCACATCATGCATGGCGCCCGGCACGATCCACACCAGCAGCAGCACGACCAGGTAGGCAAGTACCAGCAGATAAAAAAGGCGGAGCCACGGCGCCTGAAACAGGAAAACCTTGCCACCGACAATGCCCGCCAGCACACTGACCCATAGTGCCAGCAACCACCAGTTCAAAAACAGCAGTATTGAGGCGGACACCGCGGCAATTGCGAGCGTCTGCAACGCCGTCAGTCTTTGCTTGCCGCGCATGAACGGCTGCCACAGTGTGAACAGACCGAAGTGCGCCAGCATCAAGCCTCGCGCCCAGAAATCCTCCGCTCCACGCAAAGCCGAGAGGTGCAGGAGCACCAGCATCAGCACGAAAATGAAACGCCAATAGCGGGTGATAGACATCTGAGATAACTGCGAAACTTGCGAAAGCTGGAACATGGGCATGAGATCTACCGGGTGGCTGCGGCATACTGGCCACGCTCAGGGATTGAGCTGGCTTCCCGACCCTGTCGATTGAATCAGGATTAACGGGTCAGGATTAACGGGTTCCGCGAAGTGTTTGACGCACGTATTATGCCAAGCTTGCCGAGGAGGTCCGATTTGCTGCTTGTAACGCGAACCATTGCAGGAATTACCGTCCTGGAGGCGATGCGCAGCCGCCTGAGCTGGGTGGCATTGATCGCCATCGGTCTGGTATTTGCCGCCGCGCAATTCCTGGGACAGGTCGCCATTATCGAGGTGGATCAGATTCAACTGGCGCTGATGGCGGCGATTTTGCGCGTGATTGCTGCGTTTCTGGTGGCTGCGTTCTGCATTACCAGTATCGTCCGCGAAGCCAACGACAAAATCACCGAATTGTTCCTCTCGCAGCCAGCCGCGCGTGCGGAGTATTACCTGGGCAAAATCGCTGGTTGCGCAGTTGTGGCGCTCGCGCTGGCTGGCGCATTCGCTTTGACACTCGCCTTTTTTGCACCGGCCGTCGGGGTGGCTTATTGGGGCGTTTCACTGGCCTGCGAACTCCTGATTGTTGCTGCCGTCGCTATTTTCTGCGCCGTTTCCCTGGCCCAGCTCACTTCGGCGTTTGCGGCCACCGCCGGTTTTTACCTGTTGGCACGCTCCATCACCGCCATGCAGATGATAGCCGCCACGCCGCTGGGTTCGGAAGGCCCCTGGACCGATGCAACATTGCGGACCATCGTGGATGCCATTGCCCTTGCCATGCCCGCGCTGGATCAGATGGCTCAGACCGGCTGGTTACTGGGCAGGGCGCCCGATGCCGCAACTTTTGCAGGCCTGTTGATCCAGACTGTGGTCTATCTGCTGTTGATCGGTTTGGCGACGCTGGTCGATCTTTACCGCAAGAATTATTGAGCGTCGATTTACACCTCACGCCCCATGGAACGTCCAATGGAACGCCCATTTTTTCAAGTCCCACGCGCCCTGCTCATCGGCTTGCTGGTCGCGCTGATATTGCAGTTGAGCCTTCGCAGCCTGAATCCGCCGAGCGCGCCCAAAGCGGCCGACCTGCCACCCCCGCCTTCCGCCAATGCCCTGGCAATTACCGCTTTCGGCGACCCCATCCCGCTGGCTAAAGTCCTGATGCTTTACTTGCAGGCGTTTGACAACCAGTCCGGCAGCCGCACCCCTTATCAGGCGCTCGACTACCAGCAGATTGAGACCTGGCTCTCGCGCATTCTGCAAATTGACCCGATTGGTCAGTACCCACTTATGGCTGCAAGCAGGCTATATGCCGAAGTACCGGATGAAGCCAAAAAACGGCAGATGCTTGAGTTGGTCTACCGGGAGTTTTTCAAGGACCCGGATCGCCGCTGGCCCTGGCTGGCACACGCCGCCGCCTTGGCCAAGCATGGGCTCAAGGATCTGCCTCTGGCACGCCGCTATGCCGCGGCAATCCAGACGTATTCCCTTGGCGAGGAAGTGCCCTTGTGGGCCCGGCAGATGGAAATCTTCATCCTTGAGGACATGAACGAACTGGAGACTGCCCGCATCATGATCGGCGGATATATTGAAAAGGGCCTGGTCAAGCACCCCGGCGAACTGCGTTTCCTGGAACAGCGCTTGCAGGAACTTGAATCTCGAATAAAACAAAATAAATGACGACATTTCGACACAAATGTTAAAAAATCAACAAATTTTCGTCTGAATTACGTTAATTATGACGCATAAGCGGGCAAGTCTCAGCGTTAGCGGAACACCAATTGTCGAAGAATTGGTAAGGCCGCATCAACCACTTTAACGTGCATCAAACAATGCAAAATCGCCTGCAAGGCAGATTGGGTGCGGTTTCAAAGCATATTCCATGCTGACTTGGTGCATGCCAACGGATCAACAGAATATGTCAATACTGGCACAAATTCCGTTAACGCTGAGACTCCGCCCATAAGCTCCGGTTTTATTGGCATGGAGCTTGCTTCAGTGTGAGTCCGCATCGTATTTCCGATTAGCAGCCCAATTGTTGAATGGAGGCCGTATGAAACGCAAAATTCCGAGTAAATCATTGCCCCGCAAGTCGAGCCAGTCCGGCTTTACCTTGGTGGAGATCGCTATTGTGCTGGTCATTATCGGCCTGCTGTTGGGCGGTATCCTGAAAGGCCAGGAAATGATCACCCAAGCCAAAATCAAGAACGTGGTCAACGACTTCAATGGCATCACTGCAGCCATGAACTCTTATCAGGACCGCTACCGCGCCATGCCCGGTGACGAAATCAGCACACAGACTTTAGGGCGCTGGGGCGCCGCCGCATTTGGTGGCGACGGCAATGGTGTTTTCTACCGGGGCACCACTTCTTCCGCGACAAACTATAACAGTCCCGCTGAAACGCCGACGGCGGCTACGGCCGAATCAAATCTGTTTTGGATGCACCTGCGCTTATCGGGATTTGTTGCTGGTGCCACTGCTGGCCTACCCAGCACCAATCCTCCCGCCAACGCGGCTAACGGCATTATTGGCGTGCAGACCACCGGCATGGGTTTCACTTCCAATATCGTATGCAGCAGCAACGTGCCGGACAAGATCGCCATTTCTGTTGATGCGCAGATGGATGACGGCGCCTCCACCACCGGCCAGGTTCGCGCAATGTTGCAAACCGCGCCGAATCAGGCGGTTGGCACAGCAGGCCCGCTCTATGCGGAAACGGGCAGCAACCAGTACCTGGTCTGCAAGAACCTGTAATAGCGGCGCAATCGCCCTGAAAAAGCCCGCCTTGTGCGGGCTTTTTCATTTATGGCCGGCGGTTCAGGTTGCAGTAGACGCCGGCTTCAATCGCCCTCGGTGAGCCGCATCTCGGCCGCTGCAAGATCCGCCGGCGTGCCCCGCAAAACCACCACATCACCGAGCTGCAGCACCGTCTCCGGCGACGGACTGGCGATGCGCGTGTCGCGCCGGCGCACCGCGGCCACCGACACGCGCAGCGCAGCAAGATTAATCTCGGCAAGAGTCTGCCCCACTCCCTTGCAGCCGGCCTCCAGCGTCACCGCGTGGAGCCGCGGCTCACGGCTGTTGTCCGCGTCCTCACTACGGTCAGATTCCCCTTCGAAAAAGCCGCGCAGCATCTGGTAGCGGTCGCGCCGCACCTTGCCGATCTGACGCACCACCTGCCGCAGCGGGACTCCCAGCAGAACCAGGGCATGTGAGGCGAGCATCAGGCTGGACTCGAAGGTTTCGGGCACCACCTCGGCTGCGCCCGCGGCGATCAGGCGGTCCAGATCCGCGTCGTCCAGGGTGCGAACCACTACCGGCAGGGAAGGGTTCAACTGGCGTACCAGGGAAAGAATCCGCTCGGCAGCATGGGTATCGGCGAAGGTGATTACCATCGCCCTGGCCCGGGAAATGCCCGCGGCCACCAGCGCCTCGCTGCGCGAACTGTCGCCATAGACCACGGCCTCGCCCGCAGCCGCGGCTTCGCGCACGCGCTCCGGGTCCAGATCCAGCGACATGGTGCGGATGCCCGCCTGTTCCAGCAGGTGCGCGATACGCTGGCCGGTGCGGCCATAGCCACAGATCACCACATGGCCGTCGACGGCGATGCCCTGCACGGCGATGCGGTGCAGTTCCAGGGAACGAAGCATCCATTCCGAACTCGACCAGCGCAGCACCAGACGGTCGCTGAAATGAATCGCGAAGGGCGCCAGCAGCATCGATAACAGCATTGCAGCCGTCACCAGTTGGACGATCTCACCCTCCAGCACCGCATTGCTGGCCGCGAGCACGATCAGCACCAAACCGAATTCACCCGACTGGGAAAGCGCCAAAGCGCTGCGCAAGGCGGTCCCCGGTGTGCTGCCGAATGCCCGCGACAGGAGCGCAATAACGGCAAACTTGAGCACCAGAGTAAGCACCAGAATCAGCAACACCACCGGCAGCTTGGCCCACACCACTGCCGGATCAAGCTGCATGCCCACAGTGACGAAGAACAGGCCCAGCAATACTTCCCGGAAGGGCTTGATATCCGCCTCCACCTGATGGCGGTATTCGGTCTCGGCAATCAGGATGCCGGCAAGAAATGCTCCCAAAGCGAGCGACAAGCCCGCATGCTCGGTTATATAGGCCAGCCCAAGGGTAATCAGCAGCACGTTGAGAATAAACAGTTCCTGGGAGCGCTGCCGCGCCACCAGATGGAACCAGGAACGCATCAAACGCTGGCCCACGAACAACACGATTAACAGAATGACGGTGGCCTTGAGCGCAGCCTCGCCAAGGCGCAACACCAGATCGGTCTCCCCGGCCGCCAATGCGGGGATCAGCACCAGAAACGGTACCACTGCCAGATCCTGAAACAGCAGCACGCCGAAGGCTTCGCGCCCCTGCGCCGAATCCAACTGCATTTTCTCCGCCAGCATGCGCGAAACAATGGCAGTGGAGGACATCGCCAGCGCGGCGCCGAGCACAATGCCCGCCTTCCAGCCGAGCCCCAGAAGCATGGCGATGCCAAAAACACCCGCCACCGTCAATGTCACCTGCGCCAAACCAATACCGAAAACGATCCGGCGCATCTGGAACAGCTTGCCCAGGCTGAATTCCAGCGCCACGGAAAACATCAGAAACACCACGCCGAACTCGGCAAGGTAACTGGCCTCGGAGGACGCGGGAATCCAGCCCAGCGCATGCGGGCCAATGACGACGCCGACAATGAGATAAGCCAGCAGCGGCGGCAGCCCGAAGCTGCGAAACACCGCAACCACGAATACCGCGCTTGCCAACAGGATAATGACCAGTTGCAGCGTGTTGCTCATCGTCGACCTGTGATTGACCCGGGCACGCCGCCCCGACAAAAGGACCGCTGCCGCGCCGCCGCCGCGCCGCCGCAACTACGATAGGTCCTTGATATTCCAGATACCCGCGGCTTTTGCCGCACGCGGCGTTTGCCACAAAGGCCTCTGCTATAATTTCCGCATGATTATGGCAGTTTCGCGAGCCGGAAAATCGCCAACAACGCGCCCTGGCCGGCAGGCCGCGAAGCCGGCCGGCAAAGCCACGCCAGGGGCTTCAAGAATTGCGCCCAAGGCGCGCGTGTCGCGATCATCCGCGCTGGAACTGGCGCGCAAGGTGCTCCTCATCGAGGCCGCTGCCGTCGCCGATCTCGCCAACAGGCTGGACCAGCATTTTGTGCATGCCCTGAACATGATCTTGCGCTGCACCGGCAGGGTGATTGTCAGCGGCATGGGCAAATCGGGGCATATCGCACGCAAGATCGCCTCTACCATGGCCAGCACCGGCACCCCGGCGCATTTTGTGCATCCCGCGGAAGCGAGCCACGGCGACCTTGGCATGATCCAGAGCGACGATTTGCTGATTGCGCTTTCTTATTCAGGAGAAAGCGCGGAGTTGCTGACCATAATTCCGCTCATCAAGCGGCGCGGCGCCAAGCTGATCGCCATCACCGGCAACGCTGCCTCGACGCTGGCCCTGCAGGCCGATGTGCATCTGGATGCGCGGGTTGCGCAGGAAGCCTGTCCGCTCAACCTGGCACCCACCGCCAGCACCACTGCGGCGCTGGCGCTGGGAGATGCGCTTGCCGTGTCGCTGCTGGACGCACGCGGATTCAGCGCGGATGACTTTGCGCTCTCGCATCCCGGCGGCGCGTTGGGCAGGCGTCTGCTGACGCGGGTGAGCGATGTCATGCGCAGCAGCGAAAATACCCCCGCGGTTTCACTGGGGGCATCGCTCAAGGATGCGCTGATCGAGATCACCCGCAAACGCATGGGCATGACCGCCATCATCGATGCGCAGGGAAAAATCCACGGGATTTTTACCGACGGCGACCTGCGCCGCACGCTTGAGCGGATCAGCGACGTGCGCACGGTCGGCATCAGGGAGGTGATGAGCGCCAACCCGCGCACCATACGCTCCGACCAGCTTGCCGCGGAGGCACTCAAGCTGATGGAAGACCACAAGGTCAACCAGTTGCTGGTGGTTGACGCGCGTGGCCGGCTGAGCGGCGCGCTCAATATGCACGACCTGTTCCGCGCCAAGGTCATCTGATGTGCTGCGGCCGGGCGCAGCCCGAATGAATAGCGTCTTGAACGCCACCGAGCGTGCGCGGCACGTGCGCCTGATGCTGTTCGACGTTGACGGCATTCTGACCGATGGCTCGCTTTACCTCGGGGAAAGCGGCGAACTCATGAAGAGTTTTCATGCGCGCGACGGACACGGGCTGAAAATGCTCGCCGAGTCCGGCGTGGAGGTCGGTTTGCTCAGTTCGAGGCAGTCGCGCATTGTTACCCTTCGCGCTGCGGAACTGGGCATCGCGCTCGTTCTGCAGGGTGCCGCTGACAAAGGCAGCGCGTTTGCCGCCCTGCTCACCGAGCGTGGACTTGATCCCGCCCAGGCGGGTTATATGGGAGACGATGTCCTCGATCTGCCGGTGCTCACGCGTTGCGGCTTTGCCGTCAGTGTCGCCGAAGCGCCACCGACAGTGCGCTCGCGCGTGCATTTCCTTGCGGAATCGCCGGGCGGACGCGGCGCGGTGCGCGAGGTGTGCGAGTTTATTCTGCTCGCCCAGGGCAAAGAGGAAGCCGCTTTGCAGCGGTACCTGCAGTGAGCGATCGATTCAACCACCTGTTGCCGATAGCGCTCACGCTGTTGCTCGGCCTCATGACGCTGTGGATGCTCGTAGCCATTCAGGCTCCGCCCCCTGCGGAAGCCGAGCGCAACCGCCACGATCCCGATTCGATTGCCGAGAATGTGAATATCGTCAGAATGGACGAGCGCGGTTACCCGCAATACCATCTGTCTGCCCAACGCATGCTGCATTATCCGGAAAATGACTCAATGGAGCTGGTTGCGCCGCGGTTTGTCAGAAAAGACGAGAGCGCCGTGCTCACGGTCATTGCCGACAAGGGCACGATCAAACAGGAGATCAAGGAAGTTTTTTTCTACGGCAATGTCGAGCTGCTGCGTCAGCCCCACGCCGGCAATGACAGACTGCAAATCCGCACCCAGTACATGCAGGTGTTCATGGACCGGGAAGTCGCCCGCACCGATCGCGCCGTAACCATTGTCAACGGCGCCTCGACCCTGTCCGGGACCGGCATGGAGTACGAGCGCAAAACCGGCCGGCTGAGCCTGCTTTCTTCGGTAAAGGGAAGTTTTCATGTCCAGAAGAAGTGACATTGCGTGCCTGGCCGCATTGCTGGGGCTGCTGCTCGCCCCGATGGCGCAGGCCGAACGCGCCGACAGGGAAAAGCCGGTCAATCTCGAGTCGGATCGCATGATTGCGGATGACGTCAAAAAGACCTCGGTATTCGAGGGGCGCGTGGTGCTCACTCAAGGGACACTGGTCATACGTGCCGACCGGCTTACCGTCAGGCAGGACAGCCAGGGATTCCAGTTCGGCACTGCGGTGGGAAATCCCGCGACATTCCGGCAGAAACGCGAAGGCGTGGAGGAAATTATCGAGGGCGAGGCCGAGCGCATTGAGTATGACGGGCGCGCCGAGCGTGTGGAGTTCTTCAATCGGGCGCGGTTGCGCCGCGACTGCGGCGACGATGTGTCGGGAAATTTCATCTCCTACGATGCGCGCACCGAGCAGTTTTCGGTGCAGTCGGCGCGTGGCGCGCAGAACAAGGATGATCGGGTGCGTGCTGTCATCATGCCCAGGAACCCGGCGGCACAGGGCGCGAAAGCCCCCTGCACGCCCGCGGTGAGCAAGCCCGTGCCATCGGGGCGCTGATGAGCACTGTCCGCCACGGCCAGCCGGCGCGGGGATGCGGCATTCGCATCCTGTCGCGTCTTGGGTGCCATAGTCGCGACTGGCCGCATTGAGCCCCCGCGCCTTGAGCCCCCACACCTTGAGCCCCCACACCTTGAGCCCCCACACCTTGAGCCCCCGCGCCTTGCGCCCCCACCCCTTGAGCCCCCGCGCCTTGCGCCCCCACCCCTTGCGCATACGCGGGATGGCATGAGCATACTGTCGGCCACTGCGCTGAAAAAGCGCTACAAAACGCGCACGGTCGTGAAGGACGTGTCAATCGATGTGGGCAGCGGCGAGGTGGTGGGCCTGCTCGGGCCCAACGGGGCCGGCAAAACCACCTGTTTCTACATGATCGTGGGATTGGTCGCCACCGATAGCGGCAAAATATTTCTGGATGACCGGGAGATTACCCACCTGCCCATGCACAAGCGCGCCAGGATGGGTCTGTCCTACCTTCCCCAGGAAGCTTCGGTATTCCGCAAGCTCACGGTCGAGGAGAATATACGCGCGGTGCTCGAACTGCAAACTCTCCCCGTAGAGGAGATTTCCAGGCGCGTGGATGCCTCGCTGGCTGATTTGAATATCGCGCATTTGCGCAATGCCACGGCACTCTCACTCTCCGGGGGCGAGCGCCGCCGCGTGGAAATTGCGCGCGCCCTGGCAACGCAGCCGAATTTCATACTCCTGGATGAGCCCTTCGTCGGCGTCGATCCGATAGCGGTGCTGGATATCCAGCGCATCATCCAGTTTCTCAAATCGCGATCCATAGGCATTCTCATCACCGATCACAACGTGCGGGAAACACTGGGAATTTGCGATCGCGCCTACATCATCAACGAAGGCAGTGTGCTGGCGTCGGGAAAACCCAATGAAATTATTTATAATGAAAGCGTCCGTCGGGTCTATCTGGGCGAGAATTTCCGCTTGTAGGAAGTTCGTGTTGCCGGGCTTGTAAATCCCCCCGGATTTCGGCG
>JBCKLP010000012.1:0-33505 GCA_038903735.1 Burkholderiales bacterium
TGGATGGAGGAACTCAGCAAGAGCTGGATGGACAACGATCCCGAAGAGGCCGGGTATTTGTACATCGATGGCCATGTGCGGGTCTACAACGGCGAAGTGGCCAATCTGCCTCGGCGCTACGTGTCGCGGGAGCGCCTGTGCCTGCGCGGCACGACCGACTATTGGGTCAACGATGCCGTGGGGCGCCCGTTCTTCGTGGTCTCCAAGACCGTCACCGACGGGCTGGCTGACACCCTGCTCACGGATATCGTGCCGCAGCTGTTGAGCAGCGTTCCGCAACAGCCCACGCAGGCTGAACTGCAAAGCGATCCACGGTTGCACCGATTCGTCATGGTCTTTGATCGGGAAGGGTCCACCAACAGCCTGCTGGCTCAGCTGTGGCAACAGCGCATTGGTGCATTGACGTATCGAAAGAACGTCAAGGATGTCTGGCCTGAGGGTGAATTCAGCGAGCAAGAGGTGGCCATACCGGGCGGTGGCAGTACGCGCATGAAGCTGGCCATGCGCGAGACGCAGCTGAGCACGAGCAAGTCCTCCATGGCCGTCACGGAGGTACGTCGCCTGACCTCCTCTGGGCACCAGACGGCAATTATCACCACCGCGCAGCACCTGGGCACGACGCTCATCGCCGGTCGCATGTTCTCGCGTTGGTGCCAGGAAAACTACTTCGCCTACATGATGCATCACTATGATATTGATGGCCTTATAGAGTACGGCGCGCAAAGTCTTCCCGGCACTAAATTGATCGTCAACCCGGCTTGGCGCGAGTTGGACAAGGCGGTGCGCACTGCCCGCCAGGCCGCGCAAAAACAGCAATCGAGAGCGGGCAAGATCACCCTGGAGGATGGCGCTGACCTCCAGCAGAAGGCCGAGTTGATCGAGGCCATGCAAGCCGCTCAGACTCAGCTGAGCGAGCTTCGCCACAATCGCAAGCTCACCCCAAAGAAGGTGAGGATTGACAGCCTGCCCGAGGACCAGAGGCCCACCGCGTTACTGCCGTTGAGCAAGATGCTCTCAGACACGGTGAAGATGATTGCCTACCGCGCAGAAACTGCCATGGTCGCGCTATTGCGACGCCATTTGGCCAAGGAGGCCGAGGCCCGCGCGCTGGTGCGCGAATTATTTGTCTCGGATGCTGATATCGAGCCTGACCCCATTGCCAAAACACTGACCATCAGAATCCATCGCATGGCCAATCCGTCTCACGATAAAGCCGTGGCCGCGCTCTTGGATGAACTGACCCTGCAGGGCTTCTGCCACCCCGAAACCGGTGCGAAAATGATCTACACGCTCGTTTAAATGTGCCAAGTCCAAATCCTCCCGGATCAGGAAGTCTGAGCCTATCAATATCTTGGCGCGCTCAACCTCGCGCGCTGGCGCTGTTCTGGACCGCGCCAACTCCTTGAGCGTCGCCATTTGCTCTTGCGTCAACACAAGTGCCGCACGTTTGGTCTTTCCCGCCATGATCGTCTCCGTCAAAAGTTGCACAAGGATCATGGCCATTCGACTGGCGTACAATCGCATCATCATCCCCCCATTCTATAAGCCAGTGTCCCTGTGGCAAGCCACGGGGAATGGCAAGTTCAACATGCAGTCGGAGCTCTAGCCCCGCGTTTTCGGCAAATACCAGAGGAGCGTCAACATGCAAGCTGACACCGTCAGCAATACGGCCAGCGCGGAAGCGCGCGCGGACCGCGATGGATCGACGGGATCACTTGTCCGACTTCCTGTCGAGCACTGTCTGAAGACCGGCCCCGATACCCTGGCAGGCCGTTATTTGCGCAGCGTCTGGCTGCCGGTGTACCACTCGATCGATCTCGCCGCCGGTCGCGCCGTGCCGCTTTGCATCATGAGCCAGGAATTCACCCTGTACCGCAGCCAGACCGGGAAAGCCTGCCTGGTGGACGGGCGTTGCGCCCACCGGGGCACGCAGCTCTCCAGCGGCTGGATCGAAGGCGATGCCATACGCTGCATGTATCACGGCTGGAAGTTCGGACCCGACGGCCGTTGCCTCGAACAGCCGGTGGAGAAGCCGGATTTCTCCGCGAAAGTCGCGATCGGCGGCTACCCGGCGCGCGAATACCTCGGCCTGATCTTCGCCTACCTCGGTGAAGGTGAGCCTCCCGAATTCCCTCTGTACCCTGAATTCGAAAATTTTTCGGGCCTGGTCGAAATCGACTCCTATTTGCGGGAATGCAATTATTTCAACAATCTGGACAACGCCATGGACATGGGCCATGTCGGCTTTGTCCATAACGACAATCCTGCGTCGTTCAGCGGCATCGGGGGTAGCGAGGGCGTCAGCGCCGTGGAATCCATCTGGGGCGTGAACTACAGCTATACGCGCCCCGACGGCAAGCGTCGCGTGCACCACTTCGGCATGCCCAACATGTTCTACTTCAACGCATTGCCCACGGATCCCGAAATCGGCTGGCAGGAGTCGTTGATCTGGTGGGTGCCCATCGACGACACGAGGCATCTGCAATTCATGCTGCATCGCATTCCGGCCTCGCCGGCAGCCGCTGAGCGCATACATCAGCGCCGCGAACAGTGGCGTGCAGGCATCGAAATCCCTCACCAAACCCTCTGCGAGGAAATCCTGTCGGGCAATGTTTCGCTGCGTGGCGTCGATGCCGATCGCGTCGATCTGGTAAGGCTGCAGGACGACGTTGCCCAGGTCGGCCAGGGCCGGGTCGCGCCGCGCGCCAAAGAACGGCTGGGCCGTGGAGACGTCGGCGTGGTCATGATGCGCCGGCTCTGGACACGCGAGCTCGAAAAGCTCCGGCAGGGCCAGCCGCTGCACCGCTGGAAGCGTGACGCAACCATCGTTCCCTACGCGTGGGGACTGGAAGGGGAAAACGCCCGCACCGGCGGCGAGGGCTTTGTTGCTGACGCAAGTATGGCAGCGCGCATCGTCGACGTTCGCCCTGCGGTAGAGATTGAGCTGGAACTCCGGGCGCTGCACGGACGGGGCGGCCCCGGAGGTCCCGGCGCTTTCCAGTGAAGCGGCGATTCGGCGGCCCGCATTCAGAGGGCGCCGACAGCTGCCCCTACGCCGTAATGCTCAGTCGAGTTTTACCCCCGCGTTGCGGATGATGATGGAGAGGCGTTGCACTTCGGCGCTCAGCATGGCCGCCAGTTCCTCAGGCGTGCTGCCCGCAGGCTCGAATCCCAGGCCGAACAGCTGCTTTCTCACATCGGGATGAATCAAGGCGCGGTTGAGGGAGGCATTCAGGCTGACGACGATCTCGCGCGGCATACCGGTCGGACCGAAAACGCCGACATAGCTCGGCATGACCATGTTCGCCATGCCCGATTCGGCCATGGTGGGCACACCGGGCACCAGAGCCGTCTGCCGGGGCGTGGTTACCGCCAGCGCGCGCACCTTGCCCGCCCGCATCTGGGCCATCACCGCCACGTCGGCCACGAGGAAGTGGATTTCTCCGGCCAGCAAGGCCGTTATGGCCGGGCCCACGCCTTTGTACGGGACATGCAGAAACGCAGTGCCGGTGTCGTGCGCGAGCATCTCGGTGAACAAATGCGGCGTGCCGCCGGCGCCCGAGGAGCCATAGCGCAGCGAACCTGGCTGGGCGCGGGCCAGCTCGACCAGTTCCTTCACTGTGCTCGCCTTGACGGACGGATGCACCACCAGAATGAAAGGCGACATGGTTACATTGGCAATCGGCGTGAAACTCTTCAGCGGATCGAAGCTGAGGTTCTTGTAAAGGCTGCCGGTACTCGCATAGGTACTTATGCCCTGGAGATACAGCATATAGCCGTCGGGAGGCGCGGAGGCGACAAAGGCTGAGGCGATGGTCGTGCCCGCGCCCGGGCGATTCTCCACCAGCATCGGCTGTTTCCATTCTTCGGTGAGGGCCTTGGCGAGGACACGCGCAATGGCATCGGCGGATCCTCCTGGCGGGAATGGCACGACCATTCTCACCGGCTTCTGGGGGAAGGCCTGCGGGGAGGCCTGGATTGCCCAGAGCAGGGCAACTGCTCCTGCGATGAGGAGTTTCGATACTTTCATGGCGCACTCCCTGCGTATTCCGGTGAAGATGACCGACGATTCCGGTCGATCGTGACCGGTCATCCCGGTCGAACGTGACCAACGTGAATGCCGGGTCAGCGCTGTTATGATTTTATACATTGACCGGTCACGATCGGTCAATGTATTTCTCGCGACATGTATTTCTCGCGACACCGCATCATCAATGCTCAATTGTCAACGCAATGTGCCGCGCGCAGGCGTTCGTCTATACTTTGACCGGCAACAGCCATCCGAGGAGCGGAACACATGAGCCTTGATGAAATAAAACGCGAGGTTGCGCTGGGCAGCCGCATCCTTGCCTTTACCGGATTGGCGGCCGGCATTCGATCTTCGATGGGCCATGTCAGCCTGCGCGACCCGAACGATTCCGGCCGCTTCGTGGTCAAGGGACGCGGATATCCGATCGACGTGCTCAACCGGATGCGCCCGGAGAACATGGTGGTGTGCGACCTGGATGGCCGCCTCCTCGACGGGCCACCCGGCGTAGTCCAGTGCAACGAGGTGATGATCCATGCCTCGGTATTCAAGGTGCGCCCCGATGTGCAATCGGTGGTCCATGTGCATCCGCCGTTCAGCGTGATCCTGACCGTGCTCGGCATTCCCATTGTGCCCATGGTGCTCGAAGGCGTGCGCCTGGTGCGCAAGCCCCTGCCGGTGTATCCGCGCACCGCCCTGATCACTTCGGCGGAGCAGGGCAGCGACATGGTCAAATCGCTGGGCAGTGAGAGCGTGGTCCACCTGCTGGGCCATGGTGCCACCAGCGTGGGCAAAAGCATGGAAGACGCGGTGATGAACATGTGGCAGCTGGAGCACCAGGCGCAGATGAATTACTACGCCCACACTCTGGCCGGTCCCAATCATGCGCAGATTCCCGATGAGCTGATCGAGGAGTTCCTGCAATGGAAGCCGCTGGCCGAGCCACATTTCCAGGAGGCGGTGGCGCGGGTGGGCAAGGTGAACACCGGCGGCAGCATGTGGAGCGATTTGATGGACCGGGCCGCGCAGGAAATGGCGGCGAGCTGACAACAATGCAATCTGAGAGGAGACCGACATGAGCGAACCCATCTGGCACCCGTTTCTGACCGAGCGCGACCGGCAGGTGTTTTCCACCAGTGGCTATGGCGCGCGCCAGGGCTTCGGTAAGCGGCCCGCGCTGCTGATCATCGATGTGAATTACAACTTCTGCGGCGACCGGCCCGAGCCCATCCTGCAATCGATCAAGCGCTGGCGCAATTCCTGCGGCGAAGATGCCTGGCAGGGCGTGCGTGCCATCCGCCGCCTGCTCGATGCCGGGCGCGCGCGCAACCTGCCGGTTATCTACACCACCGGCGTGCGCCGCCCGGACGGTTGGGACGCGGGCTCCTGGGCCTGGAAGAACAGCCGCAGCACCGAGCGTCAGGTCACCCGCGACAATGCGCTCCCGGGCGACACCATCATCCCGGACATCGCGCCTGAGCCGCGCGACATTGTCATCGGCAAAATCAAGCCCAGCGCCTTCCATGGCACACCGCTCGCGAGTTTCCTTACCCTGCTGGGTGCGGACAGCCTGATCGTGGCGGGCACCACCACCAGCGGCTGCGTGCGCGCCTCGGTGGTGGATGCGTTTTCCGACAACTACCGGGTGACGCTGGTCGAGGAGGGGTGCTTTGACCGCTCGCAGGCGAGCCATGCCCTGAGCCTTTGCGACATGCATGCCAAGTATGCGGATGTGCTCAAGCTGGAGGATGTGCTGCGATTCATCGGCACTCTGCCCGGTGACCTGTTCGATCTGCCCGCGGCAAAAGCGGCCGAAGTGGCGAGAGCCGCCTGAGCCTCAATCCGCCCGGGCGCCGGTGGCGCGAATGACGCCACTCCAGCGCTCGCGTTCCTGACGCAGCACCTGGGCGAGTTCCGCAGGGGTGCTTCCCAGCGCCTCGGTATGCGCACTGGCGAGCTGCTTGAGCACATCGGGCTGCCGTATCGCCTCGGCGAGCGCCGCGGAGAGCTTGCCGGCGAGCCCCTGCGGTGTGCCGGCCGGCGCCACCACCGCCGACCAGGTGGTCGCCGTCATGCCGGCAAAGGTTTCGCCCAGGGCCGGCACATCCGGCAACTGCGGGCTGCGCTTCTCGCTGCCCACCGCCAGCGCGCGCAGCTTGCCGCCGCGTATGTTCGGCAGCGAGGTGCCGAGGTTGGCGAACATCATGTCCACCTGTCCCGCAATCAGCGCGAGCAACGCGGGCGCCTGGCCCTTGTAAGGCACGTGGGAAATCTTCATTCCCGCCGTCGATTTGAGCAATTCCGCGACCAGGTGCTGGGTGGTGCCGTTGCCGCTGGAGGCGTAATTGAGTTTGTCCGGATTGGCTTTAGCCCGCTCGATGAACTGCGGAAGGTCGCCGGTGAAACGCGGATGCACCAGCAGCACACTTGGCGCTGTGGTAATCCTGGAAACCGGGACGAACAAATCCGGGTCAAAATTCAGCGTTGCGTAAAGCGACTTGTTCACCACCAGCGGCCCGGGCGGCGTGAACAGCAGCGTGTATCCATCGGGAGCCGCATTCGCCACCAGCTCGGCCGCGATGTTGCCGCCGGCACCCGTACGCGTTTCCACGATCACCGCCTGGTTCCATTTTTCGCGCAGCTTGTCGGCCAGCATGCGCGCGACACGGTCGTGCCCGCCGCCGGGCGGCTCGGGAATGACGATGCGGATTGGCTTGCCCGGGTATTCCTGCGCCTGCAGCGCGCAGGAAATGAAAAGAAGCATCGCGCTCAGGAGGCGTCGCATATCAGTGTTTCCCCGGAGAGAATTGTGAAATCACAGTGTGGGGTATCATACCTTCATCGCCTTAGCTGCGGCCCGCGAGGCCGACTCAGCCCATGGAAGACACCACAGCAACGCACGCCACCGCACTACAAGCCATGAAAATGGTGGAGGGCTACAGTTTCGAGCTTACCGGTCCCGGCACGCCCGCGGGGCGCTACCTGCGCCGCTTCTGGCAGCCGGTCTATCACAGCGCCGACCTGCCCGCGGGCCGGCCGGTTCCCCTCAAGATCATGAATGAGGAATTCACCCTTTACCGCGCGCAGAGCGGCACAAGCCATTTGACCGAGGCGCGCTGCCCGCACCGCGGCACGCGCTTGTCGAGCGCCTGGGTGGAGGGCGACGCTTTGCGCTGCTTCTACCACGGCTGGAAATTCGCGGCGGACGGGAAATGCATTGAACAGCCCGCCGAGGAATCCTCCTTCATCCACCGGGTATCGGTGCGCACCTGGCCGACCCGCGAGTATCTCGGTCTGATTTTTGCCTACCTGGGCGAGGGTGCGCCGCCGGAATTTCCGCTCTATCCGCCGTTCGAGCGCTTCGAGGGCCTGGTCGAGGTCGATTCCTACCTGCGCGAGTGCAACTACTACCAGAATCTCGAAAACGCGCTGGACATGAGCCATGTCGGTTTTGTCCATACCGACAACCACGCCTCATTCAACGGCATCGGCCTCGGACGCAGCCTCACCGCGCAGGAATCCGACTGGGGTGTCACCTATGTGTTTCAGCGTCCCGACGGGCGCCGCCGCATCCAGCAGTTCGGCATGCCCAACGTTTTCTACATGACGGCCCTGCCGACTGAGCCCGATATCGGCTGGCAGGAGTCGCTGTTCTGGTGGGTGCCCATCGATGACGAGCGCCACATGCAATTCAGCCTGCATCGCGTGCCGATCTCGGGCGAGGCGGCGGTGCGCTTCAAAAAACGCCGCGAGGAAAAGCGCAGCAACATCGACCTGGCACACCAGGAAGTCTGCAAGGCGATTCTGGGTGGCATGCAGCGCCTGCAGGACGTGGATCGCAGTCGCGTGGATCTGGTGCGCCTGCAGGACGATATTGCGCAGGTCGGGCAGGGCATCTTTGCCGGTAGGAATCCGGAGAAACTCGGGCGCGCGGACGTCGGCGTGGTGGTCATTCGCCGGCTGATGCGCCGTGAGCTTGGCAATCTGGTGGAGGGCCGCCCGCTGAAAAATTGGCTGCGCACGCCGGGGCTGGTGCCCAAGGTGTGGCAGCTGGGCGATGTTGCCGAAGGCGAGAAGGCGCTCGCCACGGTGCAGGAGGATGCCGTCGCCGAAATCATCGATATCCGGCCGCACGTGGAAGTCGCCATCCAGCGCAAAGGCTTGCATGGCATGCTGTCGGGGCGGAAGTAGAGGGTCGGCATGCCTGAGATCGTTATTAACGGCGCCACCATCCGCTTTGAAGAGCGCGGCAAGGGCGTGCCTGTCGTGCTGACCCCGGGCGGGCGCTGGGGCGGATATGTGATGAATGCCGTCGCGACGGAGCTAGCGAAGCACTGTCGGGTGATCACCTGGGACCGGCCCAATACCGACGGGGGCTCCAGCGTGGCGATCGAAGGGGCCGAGTCGGAAGCCGACCTGTGGGCCGATCTCCTCGCCGCTCTCATCGGCAAGCTGGGCCTCGGCCCCTGCTACGTGGGCGAATACGCCGGTTGCCGCACGACTCCGCTGCTGTGCTTCAAGCGCCCGGACCTGGTGCGCGGATTGATGCTTGCCTGGCCCTCCGGCGGAGAAGTCCCGGCCGAGCGCCTGCCTCGCAACATGCACCGGCCGTACATTCGCGCTGCCCTGCGCGGCGGCATGGCCGCGGTCGCCGAGACGCCGATGTACGCGGCTTCGATCAGGCTGAATCCGTCCAACCGCGAGCGCTTGCTTGCCATGGAGCCGCTCGCGTTCGCGAGGCAGATGGCGTTCTGGGAGGCCTTCTTCACCACCAGCGCCGACCTGCCCACCGCCGGATGCCACCTGGACGACGCGCAGTGGGCTTCCATCAGGCTGCCCGCGATGGTGACCGGCGGCGCCGATCCCATACATCCCACCGAGGCGGCGCAAAGGATCCACGGCCTGCTGAGCAACTCGCGCTACCATGACCCGGTGGTGTCGCCGGAAGAATGGGACAAGGTCTTCAACGTCGTGCCCTACCCCGAGGTGTCCAACCTCCAGGGCGCGCGCATCGCGCCGGTGTGGCGCGAGTTCATCAAGCGTAACGAAGGCTAACCGGAGCGGTCACGATGAGACACTTCTTCTGGGGTATTGCGGCGCTGATGCTGGCCGCCCAGTCGTTCGCACAGGGATTTCCCTCGAAGCCGGTGCGCATGGTGGTCCCGTTCCCGCCCGGCGGGTCGTCTGACGTCGTCGGGCGCATCCTGGGCGAGCGCCTCAGCGAGGTATGGCACCAGCCGATGCTGATCGACAACAAGGCGGGCGCGGGCACGACGATCGCTTCCGCCTTCGTTGCGGGCTCGGCGCCCGATGGCTACACGCTCTACCTGCAGGGCGTGAGCACCCATGCGAGCGCGGGAGCTTTGTACAAGAACATCAGTTTCGACCCGGTGAAGAGCTTCACCATGGTGGGCAATGTCACCGCGTCGCCGTTCGTGCTGGTGGTCAACAGCTCGAGCAGCGCGAAATCCGCGAAGGAGCTGCTCGACATGGCCCGGTCGAAGCCCGAGGGCCTGAGCGCCGCGTCCTCGGGCGCGGGCGGCTCGCCTCACCTGTACACGGAGATGCTCGCGCGCGCGACCGGCAACAAGTTCCTGCACATCCCTTACAAGGGTATGGCGCCGGCGATCGTGGCGCTGATGGCCGGGGAGGTCAACTTTCTGGTGTCGGACGTGGCCGTGATGCCGCAGGTGCGCGCAGGCAAGGTGCGCGCGCTCGCTGTGACATCCCCGCGCCCGTCGGTGCTCGTTCCCGGCGTCCCGACCATGGCCGAGTCCGGCGGACCGAACCTCAACCTCGTGGCTTACATTGCCGTGATCGGGCCGGCAGGGATGCCGCGCGACCTCGTCGCCACGCTAAATGCCCAGATCAACCGTGCGGTGACCCACCCGGAGGCGCGGCAGAAGCTGCTGGCTCAGGGATTCGAGCCGTACGGCACCACGCCCGAGGAGCTGGGCAGCCTGCTCAACGGCGAGATCCAGCGCCTGGGTCAGGTCATCCGCGAAAGCGGCCTCAAGCTGGACTGAGGCGCGCCTCGCGGTGCTCGTTCAGGCGCCTGGCCTGCGCCTTGGCCTCGAGACGCATCATGCGGCGCAGCCGCGCCAGGCCCACGTCGCACTGGATGAGAGTTTCGCGCGAACCGATTTGCCTGGGCATCCCCTCCACCATCGCCTGGTCCTGGTCGAGTACTGCCCAATGGCGCCGGTCGAGCCGGTTCCTGTACAGAAAATGCCACATATCACGGCGCCAGCCGCTGGACTTCTGCATCCGCGATACCCAGAAAAAGGTGCGCTGCGCGTCGATCGGGGTCGCGTGGGCGATGATGTAGAAGAAATTTCCGCCCACGCACTTCGGGTACGGGATCTCGACCTTTCCCCAGTAGTTGTTGTGCGGCTTGTGGATCACCTCGGTGCGGTCGATGTTCACGCCGTGCTGGTTGTCGCGCTCGATGAGGAAGCCGGTCGGCGTCTCCTGTATCTGGATCACGCTCTGCTTCAGGCCCTGCGACAGCGTGAACGAGACCGCGTGCAGGAACGGCGCGTGCATGGGGTCGAAGCGGTTGTCCAGGGGCAGGCTGTAATTGCAGTTCCACTCCGCGGTGTGCAGGAAGCCCGACCACTCGTCCGAGAGAAGCTCTTCGGGTGGATCGAACGCGGGCACCGTGTCCTCGATCCCGTCCGAGAAATAGAGGAACACCGCGCCGATCGCTTCGCGCACGGCGTAGGCCGCGATGGCCTTCCGGCCCAGCAGAGAGCACTCGTGCACCGGCGGCACGGCGCGCACCACGCCCCCGCTGTCCACCGTTAGCCCGTGGTAGGCGCACGCGAGGCCGGCCTCGACGACATGCCCCATCGACAGCCGCGCACCGCGGTGCGGACAGAAATCCTCCACCGCGTGCACCGTGCCCGCGGCATCGCGCCACAACGCGATGTGGCGGCCCAGGCGCGTCAGGCGGATCGGCTTCGCGCCGACGTCCTGCGAGCGGCACACCAGGTACCAGTGGTTCAGCAGGCCGGTGGCGAGGATTTCGTCGGCGGTGATCGGCTCGTTCATGGGTGAATTTTCTCAGCGGCTCGTAATTACTATTATAATCTACCTCCTATGAGCGAAATTCTTGGCCTCGGCATGACGCACTGGCCGCCGCTGATGTCGAAGGACGAGCGGCTTGCCTCGACCTTCCGCCTGACGCTGAAGTCGCCGAACGTGCCGGCGAGATACAAGGACCGCGCCAACTGGCCTGCAGGGTTTCTTGCGGAGCTCGGCGACGACGACGGCGCGTCCGCCTCGCGTGCCTACGGCGAGCGCATGGCGCGCGATTTCAGGACGGTGCGAAAAATTCTCGACGACTTCGCACCGGACCTGGTGCTGGTCTGGGGCGACGACCAGTACGAGAACTTCCACGAGGACGTCGTGCCGCCCTTTTGCATCTTCGGGCTGGACGACCCGTTCGACTTCAGGCCCTGGGAAAAATCGTCCCAGCCCAACCGCTGGGAAGAGCCGGCTTCCTGGACGCGCCAGCTCAGGGGCCATCGAGAGGCGGCGAAGCACCTTTCCACGTCCCTCATCAGGGAAGGCTTCGACGTCGCCTATTCCTACAAGCCACTGCACATCGACGGGCTCGGCCACGCGTTCCGCAACACCGTGCTGTACCTGGACTGGGACCGCAAGGGCTTCCCCTACCCCATCGTGCCGATGTCGGTGAACTGCTACGGCAGCAGCCTGTTCATGGCCAAGGGCGGGCTCGACATGCTGACCCAGCCGACGCCGGTGCGCACCGGCCTTCCCGACCCGCCGGGCCCCCAGCCGTGGCGCTGCATGGACCTGGGCGCGGCAGTGGCGCGGTCCTTCGCTGCCAGCCCCTGGCGCGTCGCGCTGATCGCCTCGGCGAGCTGGTCGCATTCGTTCCTTACCCTGCGCAATGGCCTGATGTGGGCGGACATCGAGGCCGATCGCCGGCTGTTCGAGGCGCTCCAGCAGGGCGACTACTCGACTTGGCGCAGCACCACGCACGAGGAGATGGTCGAGGCCGGCCAGCACGAGATGCTCAACTGGATGGCGCTGATAGGCGCCATGGAAGAGCTGGGACGAAAGCCCGTGATCCACGACTACGTGGAAAGCTGGCTGTTCACCTCGCAGAAGTGCTTCGCGTCCTTCCCGTCTGCGTGAGGCGGAACTACGCGTCCATCAGCACCGCGATCTTGCCGACGTGCGCGTCGGACTCCATGTAAGCCTTGGCCGCCGGCAGATCGCGGAAAGGGAACACGCGGTCGATCACCGGCCGGATCCGGCCCGCTTCGATGAAGGGCAGGATGTCGGCCTTGAATCCCGGCACTGCCGTCGCGCGCTGGGTCGCGTCGCGCAGGCTGTTGCTCACGCCGAACAGGGTCAGGCGCTTCGAATGCAGCGCCCCGACGTCCATCTGGCTTCGGTTGACGCCGTCCACGTGACCGATGGTTGCGAACCGTCCTTCGAACGCCAACGTCTTCACACACTCCGCGAACACCGAGCCGCCGACGTTGTTGACGACGAGATCCACGCCCTTGCCTCCGGTGGCCTCCATCGCCGCGGCGGCGAAGTCCGCAGAGCGCGTGCGGATGCCGGCGTCCAGGCCGATGGCCTTGAGGCGCTCGAGCTTGCGTTCCGAGCCGGAAGTTCCTACGACCTTCGCGCCCAGCGCCTTCGCGGTCTGAATGCAGGCTACGCCGACACCCGACGAAGCACCCACCACCAGCAGCCACTCTCCGGCCTCGAGGCGTCCTTTCGCGATCAGCATGTCGTGGACCACGGTGAACACGAGGGGAATGCTCGCGGCCTCCTGCCACGAAAGCGCCTGCGGCACATGAACGGCCTCGCGGATATCCATCACGGCGAACTCCGAGAACGATCCGCGGCAGCGCCCCATCACCTTGTCGCCCTCGCGGAAGCCCGTGACGTCTGCACCCAGCCTGGCTATCTCGCCGGCGCCCTCGACGCCCGCAGGCCGGCCCTCGGCCCCTTCCTTCGTGTGGCCGCCGTGACCGGGTATCAGCTCACCGCGGTTGAGGCCGGCCGCGCGCATGCGCACCAGCAGCTGGCCGGGACCTGGCGCGGGAACGTCGGTGTCGCGAAGCTCGAGGACTGTCCGGTCGGACTGCGGCACGACCCAGTAAGACTTCATGCGCGATTCCATTGGTGATTTTCGTGGGATCATCCTAATAGCACAGACGGGAATATCTGCAAATGGCACACTTCGGGTACGGGATATCGACCTTGCCCCAGTAGTTGTTGTGCGGCTTGTGGATCACCTCGGTGCGGTCGATGTTCACGCCGTGCTGGATGTCGCGCTCGATGAGGAAGCCGGTCGGCGTCTCCTGTATCTGGATCACGCTCTGCTTCAGTCCCTGCGACAGTGTGAACGAGACCGCGTGCAGGAACGGCGCGTGCATGGGGTCGAAGCGGTTGTCCAGGGGCAGGCTGTAATTGCAGTTCCACTCCGCGGTGTGCAGGAAGCCCGACCACTCGTCCGAGAGAAGCTCTTCGGGTGGATCGAACGCGGGCACCGTGTCCTCGATCCCGTCCGAGAAATAGAGGAACACCCCGCGCCGATCGCTTCGCGCACGGCGTAGGCCGCGATGGCCTTCCGGCCCAGCAGAGAGCACTCGTGCACCGGCGGCACGGCGCGCACCACGCCCCCGCTGTCCACCGTTAGCCCGTGGTAGGCGCACGCGAGGCCGGCCTCGACGACATGCCCCATCGACAGCCGCGCACCGCGGTGCGGACAGAAATCCTCCACCGCCGTGCACCGTGCCCGCGGCATCGCGCCACAACGCGATGTGGCGGCCCAGGCGCGTCAGGCGGATCGGCTTCGCGTCGACGTCCTGCGAGCGGCACACCAGGTACCACTGGTTCAGCAGCCCGGTGCGCAGCATCTCGTCCGCGCTGGCCGGCAGGGTGCCCTCGCGTGCCAGGCGGCCTCCGGGGACGGCGTCGTTCACTGCGTGCGCTCCCGCTCCCAGGTCCTCGCGGCTTCGCCCAGGCGACGGAACTCCGCTTCCAGCGTGTCCGCCGTCCACGTTCTGCCTTCGCGCGAGGTCACCCCCAGGGAATTCAATCCCGAAGCGAGCGCCTCCGGGCCGTCGGCGCCCTGCTCCATCAGCTCCTCGAGCGCGTCGCCGAGCCGGTCTTCGTACTCCCGATCCTGCATGTGTTTCACCCGTGAAAGCGCGTCCAGCCATTATCGCATCGAAGCGTTGTGCAATTGCGAGCAGTGACCTATTCGTTTTTTTCTCGGCCTGATCGCGCAACCGCCAGTAGGTAGGCCAGCGCATCCATTTAGGGATGGCCGAAGGCAGGCTGATGGGTGAGGGTACCGGCAACGCAGTGGCCACCTTGACGGTTGAAGTTTCTACAGGTACTGGTGTGGCGATTGGGGGGGACGCCAGTATGGATCCTGGCGTTGGCGTTCCATTTCAGGCTTCACTTCCTGATATTGCATTTCCGGCGGACGGCGCTTCGCGCGGTGCCGGAGTTTCGACAGCAATGACAAGCGGAAGCCTTGAGCGTGCTGTGGTAATCGCGGCTCGATCCGATTTGCGCGAGTGGTTTGCAGGCGATGCCGGAATCGAGGACAAGCAGGTATTGTCAGTCGATATGCTATCCGGCATGAATGAGCAGCAATCTTTGTCACCGTTAACGTCACGACAGGCGAACGCCGACCCCGCATCCCAGCAGGATGCCGGGCGGGATGAGCGTGTCGGCCTGAGCCTTTGGGCGTTGAGCGAGGCCAATTTGCAGATGCATCTGTCTTCCAGGGACGGTGACGAAGTCAAGGGGTTGGCTGCAATTGGATATGGCGTCAAAAGTGGACTGGGAGTGGATCCCTGGACGATGCAGGCTGCCATCGGTGCACCGGGATTCGGACGGGATGCGCATAGCATGCAATCGTTCAATGGCTTGCAGGAAGGTCTCGTGCGCTTGAATTGAAGAAAATTCAAAACATTTTAAAATAAGACGCTAGGGTTAGTATAGGCAAACTCCTTAATTTAATATCAAACTGGAGATATTATCATGGTGAAAAAGCTACCCCCGTATGGGCAGTCGGACACGGAGGCCTCGCAGGCGCGTGCAGCCGATTTTGCTCCGGCATTGCTTCGCATCCAGCAGAATCCCCCTGCGCCGCTGGCGGGTATGCTCCTGCGCCTGCTGCTCGGACTGTGCATTGGCGTCCTGCTCTGGTCGGCATTGGGCCGCCTGGATATCGTTGCCGTCGCTGATGGAAGGCTGGTGCCGCAAAGCTACCTCAAGATTGTCCAGCCTGCGGAGCAGGGGGTGGTGCGGGAAATTCTGGTTCGCGAGGGTGAGAGGGTTCGTGAAGGACAGGTCCTGATACGCATGGATCCGGTTGCCGCGGAGGCCGAAGTCAGCACGATCAGAAATGAATTCGATAACAAGCGGCTGGCGCTGCGCCGGATTGACGCCCAACTGGCGGGTGCCATTCTGCCGCGCCTCGCCTCGGATCCGGCGGGGATTTGGGCGGGCGTTCAAGCGCAGCACAGCGCCAATGTGCTGGCCTATCAGAATGCGATTGCTCAGGAACGCGCCAGCATGGAAAAGGCGCTTCATGACCTTGCCGCCGCCAGGCAGACACGGGCCAAGCTCGAACAGGTGCTGCCACATTATGTCGCCCAGGAAAAGGCCTACGAGAAGCTGGCAAAGGACGGTTACGTGGGCAATCTCATGCATTCGGACAGACAACGCGAGCGGATTGAAAAGGAGCAGGAACTAAAGACCCAGGAGCATGCGATCCGCGCCGGCGAGGCAAATATTGCCCATGCCGAGAAGAAGATCGCGCAAATCAGCGCCGACTACCTCAGGCAGTTGCAGACCGAGCGGGTCGAGGTGGCGTCAAGCATGGAGAAGGCACGTCAGGATCTGGCGAGGAACTCTCATCGCCACAGGATGCTGGAACTGCGCGCGCCAGCCGGCGGTACGGTGAAGGATCTCGCTACGCATACCATTGGCACGGTAGCGGCGCCAGGGACCATTTTGATGACACTGGTGCCGCGCGAAGATCAGTTGTTCGCGGAGGTTTGGGTCGGCAACCAGGACGTCGGTTTTGTCCGGGACGGTCAGGAAGCCAAGATCAAGTTTGCCGCTTTTCCGTTTCAGAAGTACGGCATGGCCGATGGTGTGGTGATGCGGGTGAGTGCGGATGCCAGCGATGCACCCGGCGCCCGCGGCGAAGCGGCGAGTGGCAGGGAGAAGGGTGCGCCACCGCTTGCCTATAAAGCGCTGGTCGAGCTACGCAGCCAGATGTTGGCCTCCGGTGGCACATCCCGGCCGTTGGCGGCCGGCATGCAGGTCTCGGTCGAAATTCACCTGGGCACGCGCACCGTACTTGAGTATGTGTTCTCGCCGGTGAGAAAGGCGTTTCACGAGGCGGGCAGAGAGCGGTGAGATTTGAGTTCAAGACGATCTCAAAGGCGCAGCTTTTGTATTGAGCCCAGCTGCGAACCCGAAGCCAGGGAGGTGCGGATAGCGTCCACCCGGACAGGCATGATTGAAGTGTATCCGTCAATGACGTATAAACACCATGTTCACCGTCATTGAGACACCAACATTCAGCAGCTTATGTCTTGACTACCGGACCGAGGACGAACGCGGCGCTTTTGCAGCATGGCTTGCTGCGAATCCAGAGTCAGGTGACGTCATTCCCGGCTCTGGTGGCTGCCGCAAAATCCGCTGGTCTCGGGCAGGTATGGGAAAACGGGGCGGGGTAAGAGTTATCTACTACAACCAGCTTGCTGATGGCCGAACTTACCTGCTACTTATTTATGCAAAGAGTGTCAGGGAAAATATCCCGGCCAAGGTTCTGTTGAAGATCAAGGAGGCACTCCATGCCGATGACTGAAAAGCAATTGCGTGCCCGGGATGCAAAACGCGACATTGGCGCGGAATTACTGGCGTCGGTAGTCGAAATGAAGGCAGGGAAGACCGGCCGCGCGCAGCGGATTCCAATGTCGGAGGTGACGCAGGCCAGAGCGAAGTCCGGCCTGTCACAGTCTCAGTTTGCCAAAGTCCTGGGCGTATCCATTCGGACGCTTCAGGAATGGGAACAGGGGCGGCGCAAACCATCCGGCGCTGCCCAGACATTGCTTTCTATCACGGCAAAACATCCCGAAGTCATTCGAGAAGTTCTCGCGCCGATATAGCACTGCAATTTGCCTGCATGCGGGTGCGGTTGAAGGGGACGATAGCTGGCGCGGTCCGACAAAGAGTTCCTGTTCGTCTGCGCGCTTTTCTGCCGCATAGAACGTGATTTTTCCTCACCCCCGCTTCTTGTCCCACACATAACGCACAAAGCGCTGCCAGCGGCTGTTCTGCTGCAGCAGGGCATTGCGCGTTTTGAGTGTGGCTTCGCGGTCGCGCGCCATGCTTTTTTGGGTCTGCTCGTGAATCTGGCGCAGCGTCAGTCCGCCGGGGCCTTTCAGCTTGTCGGGATCGTCCTCAGCCATGGCTATGCTCCGGTGGCGTGATACCTCTATGTTAAACTTCAATGACTTAGGAAACACTGAGTTTCCCTCTGATATTGGGGATATACAAGGGGCGACGGCCCCTTGTTCCGGGGATATACAAGGGGCGACGGCCCCTTGTTCCCTCCCCTTACGATGGAATAATCAACATGTCCGGCAACAGTTTCGGCACCCTCTACTGCGTCACTTCCTTCGGCGAATCGCATGGCCCGGCGCTGGGTGGGGTGATCGACGGCTGCCCGCCGGGGATGGCCCTGAGCGAGGCCGATATCCAGGTGGAACTGGATCGCAGGAAGCCGGGCACCTCGCGCCATGTCACCCAGCGCCAGGAGTCCGACCGCATCGAACTCCTGTCGGGCATTTTCGAGGGCCGCACCACGGGCACTGCCATCGGCTTCATCATCCGCAATGAGGACCAGCGCAGCAAGGATTATTCCGAGATCGCGCGCACCTTCCGTCCCGGCCACGCCGATTACACCTACTGGCAGAAATACGGCGTGCGCGATTACCGCGGCGGCGGGCGGGCTTCGGCGCGCGAAACGGCCGTCCGCGTGGCGGCGGGCGCGATTGCCAAGAAGTGGCTGCGCGAGAACCACGGCGTGGAAGTGCGCGGCTATATCGCGCAGATCGGCCCGCATGAGTTGGCGTTTCGTGGCTGGGAGCATGTGGGCAACAACGCCTTCTTCTGCGCCGACCCGGACCGGGTGCCGGCGCTTGAGGAATTCCTCGACAATCTTCGCCGTGACGGCGATTCCTGCGGGGCGCGCGTCAATGTGGTGGCCTCGGGCGTGCCGGTGGGTTGGGGTGAGCCGGTGTACGGGCGGCTGGATGCCGACATTGCCGGCGCCATGGTGGGCATCAATGCGGTGAAGGGCGTGGAGATCGGAGCCGGATTTGCGTCTGTCAACCAGCGTGGCAGCGAGCATGGCGACGAACTGACCCCGGAGGGCTTTGCCAGCAACCACGCAGGTGGCGTGCTGGGCGGAATTTCCTCGGGGCAGGATGTGCTGGTGAGCATCGCGCTCAAGCCCACCTCCTCAATTCGCGTGTCGCGCCGCTCCATCGATATCGACGGTAATCCAGTCACGGTGCAGACCAAGGGCCGGCACGACCCCTGCGTGGGATTGCGTGCCACGCCCATTGCCGAGGCGATGCTGGCTTGTGTATTGATGGACCATGCGCTGCGCCATCGCGCCCAGTGCGCCGGGGTCTCGACGCCGACGCCCAAACTGCGTTGACGCCAACCGGGAGCATTGCAGCCTGATTGCAGCCCGCAGCACTACCAGATTCAACGCACTACCAGATTCAACGCACTACCAGATTCAATAATGCGCGAACGGTCGCGGCCCGCAGCTACTCCGGTTTCAAGCCTATCGTCTTCGCCACTTCGGCGGACTTCGTATCTGGATTCATATTGACTCCCGTAAGGCAATCATTCGGCGAAATTTAGTCGCTGGCCACCATGCCTGCAGGACCCCCGCTCGTGTATGTACTCCCGACATACGGAGACCTTCTCACTGGCCGGCAGCCAGCCTGCTAACATTGCGAGCATTCATTCAATTAGCGCGTTCGCTGCCGCCGTCATGTCAACAGAGCAGTCCTCGCCTGCTATGCCAGTTGTACGTGGCAGCACACGAGCTTAGATTAAGGCCCTGAGATGAGTTTTCGTCCTCCGTCAGTCGATGTTGTTTTGCGGCATGCCGCCGTGGCGGGCATGGTGGCCGAACACGGGCGGCCGCTGGTGGTGGATGCAATCCGCGAAGCAATGGAAATATTGCGCGCGAAACCCGGACGCTTTGCGGATGGTGCCGCAGAGGATGAGCTGCTGGAACATATCGCAGTCGGCGTAGGCGCGCGCCTGCTCGCCGCCGCGACGCCCTCGCTGCGCCCGGTGTTCAACCTCACCGGCGTGCTGCTGCACACCAACCTCGGCCGCGCGATCCTTCCCGAGAGCGCGGTCAAGGCCATGCAGGATGCCGCGCGCCAGGCGGTGAATATCGAATTCGAGCTGGACACAGGCAGGCGCGGCGACCGTGACCGGCATGTGGAGAGTCTTTTGCAGCGCCTCACCGGCGCGGAAGCGGCCACGGTGGTGAACAACAACGCCGCGGCAGTGCTGCTGGTGCTCAATTCGCTGGGCCTGCGCCGTGAGGTGATCCTCTCGCGCGGCGAAATGATCGAGATCGGCGGCGAGTTCCGCATCCCGGAGATCATGAAGCGCGCCGGCTGCAAGCTGGTGGAGGTGGGCACCACTAACCGCACCCACCTGCGCGACTACGAGAATGCCATCGGCCCGAAAACTGCGCTCCTGATGAAGGTGCATCCCAGCAACTACGAAATTCGCGGATTCACCAACACGGTGGCTGAGGCGAGCCTGGCAGTGCTATCGAAGAAAACCGGGGTACCGCTGATATCGGACCTGGGTTCGGGAACGCTGGTGGATCTGCGCCAGTTCGGCCTGCCGCACGAACCCACGCCGGGCGAGATGATCCGCGACGGTATTGATCTGGTGACATTCAGCGGCGACAAACTGCTGGGCGGTCCGCAGGCTGGCATCATCGTCGGGCGCGCTGATCTGATTGCGCGCCTACGGCGCAATCCGCTGAAGCGGGCATTGCGGGTGGACAAGCTGCGCATCGCGGCACTGGAGGCGGTGCTGCGGCTCTATGAAGATCCGGAACGTCTCGTCAGTCGCGTGCCGGTGCTGCGCCACATGGCACGCCCGCTGGCCGATATCGAGGCGCAGGCCGCGCGCCTGCTGCCTGCGGTGTCGCAGGCTTTTGCGGGGCATGCGGATGTCGCCGTCGCTGCCTGCGAGAGCGAAGCGGGCAGCGGTTCGCTGCCCTCGGACCGCCTGAAAAGCTGCGCGCTGGCAATTACGCCCGGTGGCGACAAGCGCAAGGCCAATGCCCGCATCGAGGCGCTGGCACGCGCCTGCCGTATGCTGCCGATGCCGGTCACCGGCCGTGTCAACGATGGCAGCCTCTACCTTGATCTGCGCTGCCTCGATGACGAGGCTGGTTTCCTCGCTCAGTTGGGGAAGCTGCAGTTCTGAACGTATGCCTGAATCAGGAGCTGGACTTATGACAAATATGTTGCGCCTGTCCCCCTTGCTCACACTGGCAAGCGCCGCAGCGCTGCTGCTGAGCACTGTTACGCAAATTGCGGTGGCGCAGGCTTACCCAAGCAAACCGGTGCGCATCATCGTGCCCTTTCCACCCGGCGGACCGGTGGATTCTCTGGCGCGGGTGATCAGCCCGCGGCTGGCAGAATCCTTCGGGCAAGCTGTGATTGTTGAGAACCGCGTCGGCGCCGGTGGCAATCTGGCGGCGGATTTTGTCGCTAAATCGGCGCCCGATGGCCACACCATATTGATGACGCCCAACGGCCTTGCCATCAGCCCGGTGCTGTATCGCAAGCTGCCCTTTGATCCGGCACGGGATTTCGCCGCCGTGATCCAGATCGTCAATTCGCGCCAGATCCTGGTGGCCAATGTCGGCGTGCCGGTTGGGTCGGTGAAAGAGTTTGTGGCGCTGGCCAAATCCAAACCCGGGGCTATGAACTACGGCACGGCGGGCGTGGGCAATGCACTGCACATGAGCATGGAAATGCTGAAATCGGCAGCGGGCATTGACATCCAGGCGATTCCCTACAAGGGTGAGCCCGCCATGGTGCTGGCGCTGCTGGCGAAAGAAGTGGATGTGGCCATCCTGCCGATGTCCTCGGGCCTCTTGCAGCACTTCAAGGCAGGACGGCTGCGGGCGCTGGGCTTCACCAGCGCTCGGCGCTCGGCGGATCTGCCGGACATCCCCGTGATTGCCGAAGGCGTGCCGGGTTACGAAGCCGGAAGCTGGCAGGGCTTTTTTGTGGCGGCAAAAACGCCGCGCCCCATTATCGACAGGATCAATCGGGACACCGCCAGGGCCATTCAGGCGAGCGAAGTGCGCGAGCAGGTGCAGGCGGGCGGCGGGCGCGACCTCGTCGGCGGCACGCCCGATGAATTCGATGCGCTGTTCAGGGCAGATCTTGTACGCTTCGTCCGTATCGGCAAGGAAGCCGGCATCCAGTATCAGGATTGAGCGCCAATCCTTAGCTTGGTTTTATTCAATTCGGGAGCCAAACAAATCATGGCCACCACAGCAGAAATTATCCGCGCGCCGCTGGTCGAGCCGCGCAACGCCAACTCGGTCGTCAAGCCCTTTGTGCTCTCGCACGGCACGCTGGAGTGCTACAGCCTGCAGGAGACACGCCGCTTTTACGAAGAATTCCTCGGCCTGGAATGCGTGCGCCACGGCAAGCGCTCGATGGTGGTGCGCTGCGGGCTGAAATTCCATATTGCCTGCGTGGAGGTGGGGCACCGGCTGCATCCGGTGCGCATGCTGAACCACTGGGGGATGGATGTTCGCAGCCGAGAGGATGTGGATCATGCGCATGCCGAGGCGCTGCGCCTGAAGGATCAGTATGGCATCCGCGCCGTGCATTCGATCACCCAGCAGCACGGTCCCTACGCTTTTTACCTGGTGGATCTCGACCAGAACTGGTGGGAGATCCAGGCCGTCGAGGGATTCCGCCACGACGAATTATTCGACGCGGGCGACCAGTTCGGCATGGAACAGGTGGCGCCGCTAAGCAAGGCAACGTGAACGCCGCAGGGCCGATTTAAGAGTCCACTCAACTTCCGGGAAGAAGAACACCATGGCGACACTACCCAACCGAAAAGAACTGCAGCGCCTCGGAAAGTATGCCGACAGCGCGATCACGCCGACCACCGTCCTGTCCATCCGCATGCGCGACGGGGTGCGAATTGCCGCCGCGCTCTATCTGCCGCGCGGAGCTAAGGGTGGATTGCGGCGCCATCCGACCCTGCTGGCCGCCTCACCCTACCGCTTCGACAACAACATCGCGCCGGCACTGCCCATGTTCCTGTGGCGCGAGACCGGCCCGATCGAGTGGTACCTGGAGCAAGGCTATGCCTTCGTGCATATGGACGTGCGCGGTACCGGGCGCTCGGGCGGCGAATACCGCTATATGTGCCCCGAGGAGCAGCGCGATCTCTATGAGGTGATCGAGTGGCTGGCGCGGCAGAAGTGGTCGAACGGCAAGGTGGGTGGCATCGGCCAGTCCTATTACGCTCGCATGCAGTGGTTCATGGCCATACAGAATCCGCCTTCGCTGGGTTGCGTCGCGCCCTATGACGGCAATGTGGATACCTACCGCTCTTCGGCCTACACCGGCGGTATACCGGGAGATTTTCCGGTGACCTGGTTCAATGGCACGGTGCGCATGTTGAATGCCAGCCCGGCTTCCGGCCCATCGCGCCTGGTAAAATGGGACTACAACCACATGGTGCGCAAGCACAACACTTACGACAAGTGGTGGAAGGAGCGCGCGGCAGCCGAAAATCTGCATCGCGTCAAGGTGCCGGTTTTTTCGATTGGCGTGTGGCGCAAGGTGGACCTGCACCTGAACGGCAATATCGTCGGCTACGAGCGCTCCGGCGGGCCGAAAAAGCTGCTGGTGTTCGGCTCCGAGAACCTCTACGCGGCAGTGCAGGATTTTTCCAGCGTCGCCTTCCACGAGCGCTACCTGCTGCCGTTCTATGACCGGTATCTGAAAGGCATCGCCAGCAATTACGATTCCCAGCCCGCGGTGCGCTATTTCGCCAGCGGCGTAAAGGAGATTCGCTCTGCCGACGCCTGGCCGCCGCGCGAAGCGAACTACACCACCTACTATCTGGGCGGGGGCACGAGCGGCAGCGTCACCTCACTTAATGATGGCAGCCTTGGCACGCGGGCGCCGGGAGGGAAAAATTCATCCACCGCCTACGACTATCCCGACCCGGGCTGGCGCCAGGGCGTGGTGGGCAACGGCCCGGACGGGCGCGCCGACCCGGCGCGGCGCGTGCTTACCTTCACCACCGCGCCCCTGAAGGAGGACCTTGAGATTACCGGTCCCATCAAGCTGGTGCTGTATGCGGCCTCCACTCAGATCGATACGGATTTCATCGTCAAGCTCTCGGAGCAGTATCCACAGGCGGCGGAGGACCGCCAGAAAGATTTGAATCCGCGCTACCTGATTGTCACCAAGGGCTGGTTGCGTGCCTCGCATCGCAAGCTCGATGAAAAGCAGAGCAAGGAGCATGCGCCGGTCTATACGCATACAAAGCCGCAGCCGATCACGCCGAGCAAGGTCATCCGCTACGAGATCGCCATCATGCCCACCGCACACCGGTTTCGCGCCGGCAGCCGCATTCGCCTGGAAATTGCCAACGGCGATTCCAAAGTGACCGAAGGTGTGTTTTCGCATGAATATTCGCCGGCCAAGATCGGCCGAGACACCATTTACCATGATCGCGAACGCCCCTCGCAGATCGCGCTGCCGGTGATGCGTGTGGCATCCGCGGGTAAGGGCGATTGAGCTCCGCCCCGATTAATGGAGCGCGCTCATCCTCCATCAGAACGACGCTAGTGCCAATCTCGTGAAGGTATTGAGCGCGGTACTCGTGCGGCGACGATGGGTCGCGATATAAAGCAAACCCGAACCGGGTGCCATCCTGATAGCATTGACGGCGGAAGAGTCACGTTCCCGGTGGGGCGCACGGACTTCAAATCCGCTGAGGGGGCGCTTGCGTTCCCTAGGGTTCGACTCCCACCTCTTCCGCCAGAATAGTATATAAGTATATGTTTTATAACTATTATATATAGAAATACAGATTTTACTCCCGTTTTACCCCCGTTTTAAAACTGCCTTCCAGATTTGGCCCACCACCTTCACGCGCTCCCAAAATCCAGCCTTCAACCCCGGCGACGGTACGTTGTGACGACGTAGCCGTGACGTCAATACTGCACCACCGTTGCAACCCTCTTCGCCCTCGTCAACGCGACATACTTGAGCCGCTGGCTGTTGTCGGCGCCTGATCTAATGTCAGTCCAATTGCGGGGTATCAACAACACTACCTCGTCAAATTCAAGGCCTTTCGCCCTGTGCATAGTCGCAATGCGCACGGACTTCGAGTCAGGCTGGTCGCGCTTGTCAGGGCCAAGGATGGTCGTCGTTATCTTTCCTGTCTTCAAACAGCCCTGAACGGCGCTCGCATCGTGCTTGGTAGGGACAATCACGCAAACTGATCGTCAGGCTATCCTTCAACAGCGGAGTCAGGCTGGCAAGCGCATCGTCCAGGTGTTGAAAATTGCAAGCCCAGCGAGTCCAGCCGCACCAGGGGAATCGAAAACCTGCTCCAGAATTCCTTCTGAAACTGGGTCAGCATGCTCTTCAACGTAATCACCAGAATGCGCTGCCCCCGCGCCCCCGCTGGATCAGCTCGGTGGTGAGAATGCCCGCTTCGAGCGTTTTGCCCAGCCCCACGGCGTCCGCGATCAAGATGCGCTGGCGCGGCTGCCTGAGCGCCTGCAAGGCGGGATCAAGCTGGTAAGGCACCAGGTTCATCACGCCGCGATGGCCCAAATGAATATGCTCGTCATTGGGTGTGCTGCGCCGGAGCTGCGCTTCGAGGTACAGGAACGTGTTGTTGAAATGGGAACTGGTATCGGCGACAAGTTCGGTTTTCGCGGGGTCGAGGACGATGATTGCGTCCTCGAGCTCAGTCAGGAATTGAGCCGCACGGCCGCGCACCAGTTCGGATACCCCGTCGCAACTGAGCAGATGCCCGCCGTCGCTTGAAGGATCGACGCGCCGAACCAGCCATTCTTCGTCTCGAATTACGACTCGGGCGCCGGGGGCGTAGGGCAGCATCTCTTTACTTTTCAGATTCTGAAGAGCAATGAATAGGTAAACCGTCGGAATCTGCTTGACAGCAAATTGATCGAATTGACTTATCCGAAGCGTTTTGCACAGGCCCGATGTACAGGCCAAGTATGCCGGATCCGATGGCAGCCTACCTCGTCTTGGCGCGAGGTCGGCGCCTATTTTCCAGCGAAAGGGCCTGCTGTTCCTGGATCGTGATGTCATTGCGACCGCAATAGTCCCGGATCATCATTTCAATCATGTTGGCAATGCTGCGGTGCTCCTGTTCGGCTGCGGTCTTCAAACCCGCCTTTACAGCCGGAGCAACCCGCACAGTCATGGTTACAGTCTTGATCGCCGCCATCGCTAAACCTCTCGCCTGTCATGGCTTTAGAATGAACCGCGGCTATACTACATTGGACGGTCTTGGATAGAAACGGCTTTGAATGGACGTGGTGCCGGCGGCATGAATGAATCGGTTGGCTGCGCTTTTGCCGACGGGGCGAAAACCGGGCTCCCAGGCTATCGTGAATCATGGTGAGAACACCAAAGCCACCCAAAACCGACGATCCGCAGTCGCTGCGCGCACTCAGAGCCTATGCGATGCGCCGCTCTCGAATGCTTGTCGAGAATTATTGGCCAGAAATTGAATGTCTGGCGCGCGTCCTGCTGAAAGAGAAAACGCTCGACGCGCAGAGAATAGCATCGGTGCTATCTGGATCCATACTGAAGCGCCGCGGCTGCCTCATGCAGTATTGAACAACCGCGCCTGACGGTATCGGGCAAGCAGCGGCAAGGGTGCGAGCACAGGGGCAGAGCACAGGGGCAGATTGCTACTGATACTATAATTTGATACTATATCCCCTTGAACAGCAAACACCGGAAAACGTTGCAGGCGATCTTCGATGAGCCAACCCGCTCGGACATCGAGTGGAGGGCGATCGAGGCCATGCTGGTTGCGGCCGGCGCCGAGATCACCGAAGGCAGGGGCTCGCGTGTGCGCATCGCGTTGGGTGGTGTGCGCGCCGTGTTCCACCGCCCGCACGCGCGCAAGGAAGCCGACAAGGGTTCGGTGAAGTCGATGCGACGTTTTCTGGAATCAGCAAAGGTGATGCCATGATGGAGTACAAGGGTTATATCGGTGTGGTCGAGTTCGACGATGAGGCGGGTATTTTTCACGGCGAGGTCGTCAACACGCGTGACGTGATCACGTTCCAGGGAAAATCCGTAGCCGAGATCAAGAAGGCCTTCGGGGAATCGGTAGACGATTACCTGGAGCTTTGCAAGGAACGCGGCGAAGAACCCGACAAACCGTTTTCGGGCAAGCTCGTGGTGCGCATGGAGCCGGCACTTCACCGCACCCTGGCCATTGCCGCGCGGCGTGAGAAGAAGAGCCTCAACAGCCTGATCGTCGAGAAGCTCGAACGAGACCACCACGCCAAGATTTGAGCCTGCAGCCGGCGGCAATTGCGGTGAGTTGAGTTCAAACCAGCTCTACCGCGACGGCGGGAACACCGGGCGACACTTACCCGGCCGGGCTGGCAGCTTCTCATAAGGGCAAGCGTGAAGGGGCGTGATGGTGACGAGCAAACAGAAAGACAAAGCACTCTTGCATTTCCTGATGGCGAAGGAAATTCTCGAATCGCGATGGGGAGCAACACCACAAGAAATTGCGATGTGGGTTTTTCCAGGAGAGAAGCTAGAAACTGATTCAGGAAAGAAGAAAACCGTCGGACTCGACGGCTATTTTCAGGTGCGCCCACACGAGAGACCGCTAAAGTTCAGGTTTTCATTTTCAGTCCACAGACCGGGGTTGGATTACCTTGCGGTAACTGATGGATTGCTATTTTAAACCAGCTGATCTTGATAAATTCGTTCGTCGCAAGCGATGTTGCAACCGATACTTTACCTATAGTCAACTGATCAAGCGGTGGCAAGGGCGTATCACGGAAACAGAGGCCGTCGCGCTGATAAAGTTCAAATGCGAGGTGGGTGAACTCAGTGCCTACCATCCGATAGCTGGGATCATCATTGTAGATGGTGTGCGGTGGCGCGACGTGGACGGTTCTCCGCTGATCGAAGACGGTATGTTTTCGGAGGCTGAGGTCAAGTCGCTCGAAGTCGAAATAGAATGCCTCTCATGCCCCGGTAGTAAAGGAACCACCGACGCGGCGAACAGGTCGAGGGCCGATGAACAAACAACGCGCCGGGCAGCGCTGGTGAGTTTCGTTCATCCCGCAGACAGTCGAGCTAGGTACGAAAAAAAATCAATCATGGGTCGCTTGTGCTCATCGGAGAGTCTCATTCAAGCATCACTTCCGGCCCGCTTTCAGTTCGTCCACCAGGTGCTGCACGTACGACCTGCCACGAAGCTTGAACTCACTGTAGTAGCTGAGTTCGTGGCCGTCGAAATCGGACAGTGCCTCACCCTCCTTCAGGCTCGCGATGGCGAGTCGATTGACTAGCGCCGGCTCGTACCCGGGGTCGAGTTCGATCGCCTTGTCCAGGCACTCGAGTGCCTTCTGCCTGTTCCCGAGGATGGCGTAGGCGAGACCCATGTTGCCGTAAGACTGCACATGATTTTTCTCTGTCGCCAGAACCTGAGCGAATAAATCGATGGCGGCCTGGCATTTTCCCTCCTGCAGGGCAAGAAATCCCCGGTCGAAAATCCGGCGATTGCGAATGTGCGTGGATAGAGTAATGCCGCTGGCCTTCACCGCGGCCTCAAGATCATCGAGTTGTTTGCGTGCTTTGCGTCTGATTTCGCCATTGCTGCCGTCGGCCGCAATGGCCATCTCGTAGGACTTGACGGCATTCTCGAGATCGAACTTCTGACAGTAGCTCGTGCCCATGTTGTAGTACGCATGAGCGAAGGGCGGGTAGATTTCGACTGCTCTTTCGAGGCAGGAGATGGCCTCGTCCAGCTCGCCCTTCACGCCATGGCAGACGCCCATGGCGTAAAGTACCGAGTGGTAGTTCGGGTGTTCTCGCTGGAGATCTTCGATGAGCGCCTGCCCCCGCGCAATATCCCCTTTCTGGATGAGGGCCAGAGCTTCGTCACATTGGTCGTCCAGATCGTCAATGACCTCGGTGATGAACGACTTCGAGCGCACCCGCTTCTCGCGTTGGTACTCTAGAGAAATCTCGTAGTAGCCACAGCCTTCACACTCGTCTCGCCGCGTGAGTGCACAGCAAGACGGGCAGACAAACTGCATTGAGACGAGCTTGCAGCCCCGCTTACCTTTTCGCTCGTGGCATACCGCGCATTTCATTGCTCGCCCTTTCTGGTTGTCGGCAACGGTGGCGACGATGCCTCCATTCGGCCGGAACGTGCGTCTGTCATCGCCGTTTCAGTCTCGTGGCGGTGCATCACTTCACCACTACCGTAAAGTCGTCCCGTATCCGGGCTTTGAGCTCAGTCCAGAGGTTGGCCCGCGCTGCTGAGGATGTCCTGGACAACTTGTTCTCCGTGACAATACGCACCCGATATTCGGCCGGAGAAAGTGCCGTGCGCGTTCGCGGGATCAAGCAGGAGATGCAACTCTGTATATAAGGCCCAACGAGCGGAGAGGCGAGAGGTATAGTGGGCAGCAGGGTCGAGCCCCGGTACCAATACCTGTGTATTGCCAATACCACTCTGATTCGCCGCAAAGCGCGGCATTACCTTTCCTTCCACAATTCGTCCTGTTGGTCGATTGCGCCTCAAGTCTTGACCCAAAGATCGACCTCGTCGTGTTTGATATTTCACTGGTAGGCCAAGCGGTGCGCTGGCATTCACTTGGCACTGATACATTTGTAGATCGAGTCCTCGACGACATCCTGTTTTTCGGAGACTGAAAAGCATCTGTCAGCGATGCTCACCAGCACAAGGTATCACAGGAAATCGGTTAGCGGCGCGCTCGCAAAATCCCATATGCGCCGCTGGGGAATTCAGTCAATTTGCTGAGAAAAATAGCGTCGCAACACTATCGCCGTCGCTCGTCGAACGGCAAAGGATATTCAGTTCTTCCACTCAGACTTGCGGGCTCAGGGTCAAATCCAGGAAATGAAAATGGCGGCGAGGCCAGAGCGCAGTGAATGCCAAAACAATAACCCTCAGGAACGAAGGAAGCCGTTGCCCGGCCCGCCGCCTTCGGCCATACTCTGCGGTGATCGCCTACAAGGAGTTTCCCATGCCCCCCATTGTCCGAGCCGCCGCCATCGTCCTCGCCTTCGCCTGCGCCGCCCAGGCGCAGGACTACCCGAACCGGCCCATCCGCCTGCTCTCGCCCCTCCCCGCGGGAGGCATGGTGGACAACTTCGCCCGCTCGCTCGCGCAGCACATCAGCGAGTCGCTCAAGCAGCCGGTGACGGTCGAGAACCGCACCGGCGCGAGTGGCACCATCGCCGCCGAGGCAAGCGCGCGCTCGCCGGCCGACGGCTACACGCTGCTGCTTGCGACCCAGGCGATTCTGGTGCTGAATCCGTACTCGCAGAAGAACCTTCCGTACGATCCTGTCAAGGACTTCACGCCCATCTCGCTGCTGTTCTACACGCCGCTCTACGTGATCGTGCATCCCTCGGTGGCGGCGAACAACATCAAGGAGCTGATCGGGCTGGCGAAGGCGCAGCCGGGCAAGCTCGCTTTCGCCTCGATCGGACAGGGCACCTCGGTGCACCTCGCCACCGAGATTTTCATGTCCATGACCAAAACCGAGATGATCCATGTGCCGTACAAGGGCACCGGGCCGGCGAACATCGACCTGCTCGCCGGACGCGTGCAGCTCATGTTCTCGGGCGGCGGCACCGGACTGCCGCCGGTGCGGGCCGGCAAGCTCAGGTTGCTCGCCACCTCGGCCGAAAGCCGCACCATCGCCACGCCCGACACGCCGACGGTTGCCGAAGCCGGTGTCCCGGGTTACGAGTCGATCGCATGGTTCGCGCTGGTCGGGCCGGCGGGGCTGCCCAGGCCCATTGTTGACAGGCTGCACCGCGAGGCGGCTGCCATGCAGAAGTCGAGGACGGTGATCGACACCTTTGCGAAGGCCGGCGCCGAGATGCTGCCGGGTACGCCTGAGCAGCTCGCCGCACGCATTCGCCAGGAGCTGCCGCTGTTCGCCAAAATCATGAAGCAGGCGGGCATACAGCCGGAATGAATGGGGCTCGCAACCGGCTCAATCCAGATGAATGACCGTTACGAGAGGCAACTCTCGACAGAACCCGGCTTACAGGCCAGCTTCGTTTTTCCCTAGCTGATATTCCAGAATCGAAATTGAAAATAAGTATTCGATAGCGTCAATCAATGAGTGTTTCAATAAATTCATTGAAATTAATGCACTGTATATCGTCACGCGCAGCTAATCGGCGCACTGCTTGTCGACTCGCCGCTTATCGAATCAATCTCCCGAAATACCTCGCCGGCCGTCAGTTCGTTCAGGCAGCGAAAGTGTCCCAGCAGGCATTCGCGCTGATAGCAGGGGCTGCAGGGAAAATCCTTGATGCATCTCAGCAGCTTCGCCTAGCGCGTGATGGACAGCTCGTGGTCACGGTTGATCATGGCTTTGCGCTCAGCAATCCCGCTTTGGTGAGCGCGCTTTCTAAAAAATAATTCTCCAGCGCCAGTTGGCCGATCTTAGCGTGTAAGGGCGCCAAATTCACCGGTTTCTCGCGCCCCCGGCATCAAACACATCGGCGGCACGCTCAAGCAATTGCTTTTCCCATTCAACGATTTGGGTCGGGTGCAACTCGAACTGTTCGTACAACTGTGCCAGCGTCTTGTCTTCTCGCAGGGCAGCCAAGGCCACTCGCGCTTTGAAAGTTGCGTTGTGGGTGCGGCCCGCGTGCGCCTACCCGAGGCTTTTGCTTTCATCAGAAACTCCTTTTCCCAGACCCTTCTGTCCGGCATTGTCCCCAGAGTTTCCACTTATAGCGCTGTTCAAAAATCCGCGACCACTTCTGTGCCGGCACAGCAACGCGAGCCACTGGGCGCCGGGCATGACCTGGAAGTTCCTCTTGAGGCCGAGGTGCATTTTGGAGCGGTAGATGACGGTGCCCGTCTGGGCGTCGTTGCTCATCTTTGCAAGGGACATCGGCGCGCGCAGCATGTACCCGGCGAGCTTCTTTCTGCCCTCGACATCCTCGGCCGCGATGCGCACCTGGGTTGTGCACCGAGAACCCGCCAAGACGGGGAAGGGGCCCTGTCTTCCCTCCTGGCGCCAGCCAAGCATGCGGGCTGCGCAGATCTTCGGACAGCGCGTGCTCACAGCGCACGAGGAACGCGAGCACCGCGCGCCGAAAGCCCTCGGTGAGCAGCGCCTCGGGCACCGCAGGCAGTGGCACGAACCGTCCATCGGGCAGGAACGCCCCGTCGGCGGCGAGCACCTGCACGTGCGGGTTAACGTGACGTCTCCGATCGAAGGCATCGCAGCCGCTGAAGGCTCCGCAGGCCGCGCAGGATTCAAAGGAGGAAGCAGGTCATGAAGCTGAACCGAATCGCGATCGCCATCTGTCTGACGCTGGCTGCATCCACCAGCGTGGCGCAGCCTTATCCCACCAAACCGGTCCGCATCACCTTGGCAAGCGTGGTAGGCGGGCCTGCCCGAGTTCATCCTGCGCGGGCTTTCCGAGCCGTTGCGCTCCGAATTCGGACAGCCGGTCATGATCGAGAGCATGCCGGCGGGCGACGGTATCGTCGCCGCGCTGGCGCTGGTTCGCCTGTCCGCCGACGGCTACAACATGATGATGGCGTGCGGTGGGCCCATCACGGTGAATCCAGCGTTCCAGAGCGGGCGGCTTCCCTACGACCCGGAGAAGGATTTCCAGCCGGTAATTCTCATCGCCCAGTTCAACAGCGTCATTGTCGCGGGTGCGTCGGTGCCGGTCACCTCGCTGCGCGAGTTCATCGCATTGGCGAAGGCGAAGCCCGGCACCATCAATTTCGCCACCGCCGGAACGCCGACGACGAGCAACCTTTACACCGAATGGTTTCGCAAGACGCAGGGCACGGATTTCTACAACGTGCCCTACAAGAGCAACATTCAAGCGTTGCAGGCCATCGTCGCCGGAGAGGTCCATGCCACGGTGTTCGTAGCGGGCGCCGCAATGGCGCAGGCGAGGGCGGGCAAGGAAAAAAAACTCGCGCTGATATCGGAGCGGCGCAATCCCGGCTACCCGGAAGTGCCCACGGTGAAGGACGAGGGCGTCGACCTCGTCATCCGCAACTGGTATGGCCTGTTCTCGAAGACAGGCACGCCGCGTGACATTGTCGTCCGCTGGAACACGCTGGTCCGGCGACGCCCTGGCGTGCAACATCGCCGGCGAGCTCAAGACCATCTTGGCCAATTGCATCGCCCACGGGCGTAGGAAGTTTGTCCAAGTGTTGGAGCATTTCCCTCAGCAGTGCAGCTTCGTGATCGAGGTGCTGGCCCGTGTGTACACAAATGATGCGCATTGCCGCGACCAGAAGATGGGCGCCCTGGAGCGCTTGCCGTATCACCAGACCCACAGCGGCCCAGAGATGCAAGCCCTGCAAGGGTGGATGAACGCTCAATTGGATCAGCGTCTGGCCGAGCTCAATAGCGCTCTGGGTCAGGGGCTGCGCTACTTTCTCAAGCACTGGGACAAATTGACGCTGTTTTTGCGCAAGGCGGGCGCGCCGCTGGACAACAACCTGTGCGAGCGAGCGCTCAAGCGGTCTATTTTACATCGCAAGAATTCGATGTTCTACAAGACCACCAAGGGGGCAGAGGTTGGCGACATTTACATGAGCCTGATCCACACCTGCGAACTCTGCAAAGTCAACGCGTTCGAGTATCTGCAGGCTTTGCAGGCCAATGTCGATAAGGTCAAGGCGGGCGCGGCAAAGTGGCTTCCCTGGAACTATCGCGTGCAGTTGGCCCTCAGTGGGTGAGCCCATGCGCCTGGGCAGCACCGTCCATGTTGGCCCCAGCGCTGTGCCAAGCGACGCCACTGCGGGGCCGTGGTAGCTTTGCTGGGGTCTCCTCCCATGAGCAGCATCTGCAGTTCGCAGGGTGAGAGTTCCTGGCTGGAGCCTTGGCCGTGGGTCCAGAAGGCAAAGCCCCCGCTCGACAATCGCTTGTGGCACAGCCAGAAGCCTTGTCCGTCGTAGACCAAAATCTTGATTGCTGTGCGGGCGCGGTTGCCGAACACGAATAAAGCACCGCTGAAGGGGTCAGCCTGCAGGAGGCCTCGGCACGTGCCAGCGAGTCCATCGATTCCGGCGCGA
>JBCKLP010000013.1:0-32938 GCA_038903735.1 Burkholderiales bacterium
TGAAGCCTCGTGGCAGGAAATCCAAGGAAACGCTTGCCAAGGCTAAACGGGAATTGCTGGAATTGGATTTGATCGTGGAAACGCGTAAAGGCGCACGCCCCGACAAGGCAAGCCTCTATGCCGTGACCTGGTGCGCCCTGGACGATTGCGGTGGCAAGCTGGACATGGCTCCCGCTTCATTTCCGCGAGCGCACTACCGATTCCGGGATGGATTTGCGGCAATGGCAAGTCGCCCGAGCCGCGTGTGGCGTAATATTAAAGGTGCCCTTAAAACGAATGGAGGCGACATGAAGACAACAAGTTTATCGAGAGGCGTTACGCGCGGATTGCTGACCCTGGGTGTCGGTACCCTTCTGAGCGCCATGGTCTTGATTTCGGCCAGCGCACAGAGCGATGCGGATGCTTATCCGAATCGACCGGTCCGAGTGGTGGTGCCCTACCCGCCCGGCGGTGGCGCCGACTTGCTGGCGCGCCTGCTGGCCGAGAAGGCTCAGACCAAGTGGGGCCAGACCGTGATCGTCGAAAATCGCTCAGGCGCGGGCGGCAACATCGGTACGGAATGGGTTTTCCGTGCCGTACCCGATGGCTACACGCTGCTGTTCACGGCGCAACCGCCGCTGGTGTCCAACAAGAGCCTGTACGGCAAACTGAATTTCGATCCCGACATTCTCGCTCCGATTGCGGTCATGGCAACCGGCTACAGCGTGCTGCTGGTCAATCCCAAAGTACCGGCCAACAACCTGCAGGAGTTCATCGCCTACGCCCGGGCCAATCAGGGCAAGCTCAATTACGCTTCGCAAGGCATCGGCAACGCGGCGCACCTGAGCGCGGAATTGTTCAATTCAATGGCCGGCGTGAAAATGACTCACATTCCCTACAAGGGCACGGGGCCGGCATTGGCCGACCTGCTCGCGGGTCAGGTGGAAGTGATGTTCGGTGAATTGGCTACTGCCGGGCAGCACGTGCGCACCGGCAAGTTGCGCATGCTCGGTGTCGGCGGACTCAAACGTCACCCCGACTTTCCGGATATGCCGGCCATCGCGGAAGGTCTGTCCGGCTTCCAGGCGCTGATATGGCAGGGCATGGTCGCGCCTCCGGGAACACCGACGGCAATCACTAATCGCTGGGCCGACCTGATCACCGAAGTGGTCAGAATGCCCGACGTGGCCAAGCGGCTGAATGATCTGAGTATGATCCCCGCCGGCGGCAAGCCTGCCGACATGGCACAGTTCATGAAGGAAGACCGCGAACGCTGGGGCGCCGTGATTCGCGCCACCGGGGCCAAGGCCGAATAGGCAAGAGAAGGAGATATGCATGATGACCCACGAAGAAAACATCGCTCTGACCGGCGTCAGCCTTGGCGCGCCTCTGCATGAGCCGCTGTCGCGCTACTGGTATCCGATCATGCGCTCTGGCGAACTGAAGGACCGGTGCACGCACAAGGCACGCCTGCTCGGCGAAAATTTCGTCATCGCGCGCATCGGCGATGATCTGCTGGCCATGGACGAACGCTGTCCGCACCGGCAGGCGTCGCTGACGCTGGCGCGGGCCGAGGACAAGGGCCTGCGTTGCATCTATCACGGCTGGCTGATGGACCGCGACGGTACGGTGGTCGAGGCACCCAACGAGTGCGAGACCGGTGGCCGCCAGCAGGTGCGCGTGCGCACCGCGGCGACCCGCGAGGCCGGTGGTCTGATCTGGATGAACATCTGCGCCTCGGAGGCCCAGCGCGCGCCGTTTCCGGATCTGCCCTGGATGCATCTGCCGGCGGCGCAAGTCGTCATCGTCGATGCGTTGTGCAGGTCCAACTGGGTCCAGTCCCTGGAAGGGGCGATCGATTCGGCGCACTCCTCGCATCTGCATTCGGACGAAATCATCAGTGCCAAAACGACTCAATCGAGTTCAGCCATCGGCGGTGGCGCTGCCCTGCAGTTCGCACGACCATCAACCGACAGACACCCGCGCATCAAGGTGCGCGATACGGATTGCGGCTTCATCTACGGCGCCATCCGCAAACCCATACACAACCCCGAGACCACCGCGTACATCCGCACCAGCGCCTACGCCTATCCATCGTATGTGACCTTCCCTTCCTCGGACACGCTGGGCGATCTGCAGGTCTTCGTCCCGCTCGACGAAACGCACACGCATTTTTTCTACATTCGTTACTCGACGCGTGAAGCGCTCGATCAAACAGGACTGCGTCAGTGGTCAGGTCTGGTGCCGGGCAAGGATATCGATGAACGCGGTTACCTGCGCATCGCCTCGCTGCCCTCCTGGGGCCAGGATCGTACCGCGATGGCGGCGGGCAAATCCTACACGGGCTTGAAGGGCGTCAACGTGCAGGATATCGTCGTGCAGGAGAGCATGGGACCGATCGTCGATCGGACCAAAGAGCATCTCGGCGCCGCCGATCTGGCCATCGTTCATTTCCGCCGTTTGCTGTTGAATGCGGCACGCGGGGAAGGCGCAGCACGACCCGGCTTTGCCAGCAGCATTCGCTACGATGCGCTGGTTGCCCGCGACGGTCTGCTGCCGCTCTCGCAAGACTGGAGCGAAATCTATCCGGCCGGTGCGATCAGTTGGAAAGCGGCTGCATGAGCGCCGGCACAACGGCCGCGACACGCACCGGAAGAATCGCACGACGGCAGATCGGCGCCACCGGCGTCGAAGCTTCCATACTCGGCTTCGGCACCGGTGACAACGCCGGACTGATGGTACTCGGCAGTGTCGCCGATCAGAAGCACGCCGTGGCCGAAGCGATCGACGCGGGCATCAATTATTTCGACACCTCACCCGACTACGGCCGTGGCCGTGCCGAAGAGAATCTTGGCCGCGCGCTCCGGGGCAAACGTCAGGATGTGCTGATCACGACCAAGATCGAGATCATGCCGGCCGACCGCTACCGCCTTTCAAAGAAGGTGATCGAACAGATCGACCAGTCCTTGCGCCGTCTCGGCACCGATTACGTCGACATTCTCATGATTCACAATCCGCCGGCGCATGCCAACGACTGGCAAAGAACCACCTGGGCGCCGCTGGTGATGGACGACTTTTTGCGCGAAGGCGGCGCCCTCGATGGTCTTGCGCAAGTGATTGCCTCGGGTAAGGCGCGCTTCGGCGGCATTGCCTGTGAAGATGCCAAGCCGGATGTGGTGGCCGCACTCGTGGCAGAGCCGACCGTGCAGGTCATGAATGTCTGGCTCAACATGCTCAATCCGTCGGGCCTGCTCGACAGCGCGCCGACCACCATCGACGGTCCGGCAGACTATCGCGGCATCGCCAAAGCAGCGGCGGCCCATGGCGTGGGCATCGCAGGCTTTCGGGCGCTGGGCGGCGGCGCCCTGATGTCGGCGGCGGCCAATACCTATGTGCGCCACCCGGTTGCCGGCGGCGGCTTCACCCGCAATGCGTCGGCCTACCAGCGCGAAGTCGAACTGGCAGCACGGCTGGTGAAGCGGCTCGGCATCAACTCGACCAATGCCATGGTGGCGCTGGCCTACCGCTTCAACATTAGCGATCCGCGCGTATTCACGACCGTCGCGGGCTTCTCGGAGCTGGCGCACCTGCACGGCGCCATCGCCGCTGTTGAAAATGGCCCTCTGCCGGCAACCGACATGGATGACATCGTCGCTGCCTGGTATGAATTGTTTGCCAACGCCGTGGCACAGTGATAAACATCATTCATCTACCAGGAAACTAAATGTCCGAAATCAACAATGGCTCGGCCGATCCGGTTGCCGCCTTCGCCGCGTTGCCAACGTCCGTGGTCAGCGATGCGCTCGACCGGCTCGGCATCAACGGTCGCTGCCAGGGCGTGGCGGCGCTTGATGCGCGCAATGCGCGGCTGTGTGGGCGCGCCTTCACAGTTCAATTTCTACCCTGCGGCACGCCCGATGCGCGCACGCCCAACGGCGACATTGGCGACTATCTCGACGATGTGCCTCCAGGTTACGTCGTAGCACTCGACAACCGCGGCCGTCTCGATTGCAGCGTCTGGGACGAAGTGCTGACGCGAAGCGCCGTGCAGCGCGGCATTGCCGGCACCGTCATCGAAGGCGTGTGCCGCGACCGCGCCAGGCTCGCTCCAACCTATCCGGTGCATGCCTATGGCACCAACCCACGCCATGGCAAGGATCGGGTACGGGTCGAGGCCTATAACCTGGCGCTCGTGATCGGTGGCGTGCGGGTCGAGTGCGACGACATTCTTTTGGGAGACGAAGACGGTCTGGTGGTGATTCCGCGCGATTATCTGGCGGCGGTACTGAGCGCGGCGCGCGAAATCCTGGTGGCGCGGCAGGCGGTTCTGTCGCAATAGCGATGAGCGGGTACAATTTCCGGGGCTTGGCGATTTTTCGGGGGACAGCATCATGATGAGACTGCGCAGCGTAGAACTGGAGATGCCTGAGGCCGATGCCTCGGTCAAATTTCTGAGCGAGGCATGGGGATTGCTGGATGCCGGCAAGCGCGGCAATACGAGCTTCCTGCGCGGCACTGCCGACCATGGCTATATCCTTTCCGCGACCCAAGCCCCCACCGCAGGGATCTGCTCGGTGACTTTCTCGGGGACCCGGACAGAGATCGAGGGCGTTGCGCAGCGCGCCCAGGCGGCCAAGGTCGTGCACCAACCGATGCGCAAGTTTGACGAGCCCGGCGAGAGTGAGGGCGTCATCCTCCAGGGGCCGGAGGGGCAGATCTATCGCTTTATTCATGAAACCAAACCGGTGGCGCACCTGCCTGATGACCCCAAGCGTCCGATTCAGTTGACGCATGCGGTGATGAATTCCACCGATCGCGAGGCCTGCGTGCGTTTCGCGGAGGATATATTCGGATTCCGGATATCCGACCGCACGGCGATGATGAGTTTTCTGCGCTGCAACCAGCAGCACCATGCGCTGGCCTATGTGAAGTCGGACATCTGTTCGCTCAATCATCTGGCGTTTGAAATGCTCAATCTCGAAGCGGTGATGCTGGGCATCGGCCGCATGAAGGACCACGCCATTCCGCTGGTCTGGGGACCCGGTCGCCATGGGCCCGGCAATAATGTGTTCGGTTATTTTGTTGCGCCCTTCGGCGGCATCATCGAGTACACCTCCGAAGTCAATCTGGTGGATGACGACTATCCCGTGGGCAGTCCCGAGGACTGGAAATGGCCGCCCGGTCGGGTGGACCAGTGGGGCTTGTCGAACCGGGACAACGCGCTTGGCGAGGCCGCCGAGCGTAAATTCCGCTTTCGCGCGATGGCCTGAGGGCCGCCCGGCGCTTTGCTGCGCCGGTGGGGGTTCAACAGCAATTCTAAATGTGGCCATGCCCCCTGTTCAACTCGGGGGGCACGGGGGGGCACGGTGTGTTGCGGATGAATTTGTTCTGGTGCTAACCCTTTGAATTACCGTCATTCCCGCGCAGACGGGAATCCAGTTCGTTCGTCAAATCAAGGTCTTTAACTGCCTGATCGGCTCACATTTAGAATTGCTACCCCCGCCAATCTGAACTTGAAGGCATTCAGCCGGCGCTCATTGAGCTCCTGGACCGTGATATTTCGTCCGTCTTCGCTTTCCATCTTTAAATTATTGGTCGCGCTCAAGGCGGCAGTCGCGGGTGTTCACTCATGGTCTGGATTCCTTTGCCAGCCTGCGCGGTTTATTCGGGCTTGATGCCGGCATAGCCGAGCACGCGCGTCCAGCGCACGGTTTCCTCGTCGATGATTTTCGCCATCTCCCGCGAGCCGAGATTGGTGATACGAATACCGAATTTCTGCACCGAGCCGGCAAATTCGGGATTGGCGAGCACTTTGCGAATGGCGCTCTCGTAACGCGACACCGTTTCCGCGGGTGTTCCCCCGGTAGTCCATATGCCGTTCCAGGTCAGGAATACGAACTCGGGAAACCCCAGTTCTATCATGGTTGGCACGCCGGGTAGCGCGGGATCGCGCTCACGCGATGTCACCGCCAGCGCCTTCATCTTGCCGGCGCGAACCAGGGGCAGGGAGAACACCATATTGTCGAATTGAAAGTCAACGTCCCGGGCAATGATCGCGCGGGTGTTGTCGCCGCCGCCCTTGTAGCTGATTTCCGCGAATTTCGTGCCGGTGTCCTGCATGAACTGCACTGCCGCCAGTTGCAGAAACGAGCCGCGGCCTACTGTGGCGTAGTTGAGCTTGCCCGGATTGCGTCTGGCCTCTTCGATCAATTCCTTGACGCTGTTGACCGGGTGCTCCTGCGAGAGCACCAGTACGTTGCTGGTGTTGCCTACCTGTACCACGGGTTGTAGATCCTTGACCGGGTTGAAAGAAAGATTTTTGTAAAGCATGGGCGCCGTGGGAACGACGGACCCCGCGATCATCAGCATGCTGCCATCGGGCGGTCCCTTGGCCACCAGTTCGGTGCCTATCATGCCGCCGGCACCGGCACGGTTTTCGACCACGATGGTCTGACCGAGTGTGGGTGATATCTGCGCCGAAATCAGTCGTGCCAACACATCGGCAATGCCGCCGGGCGGGAAGGGCACTATCCAGCGGATGGTCTTGCCGCCGGTCTGTGCAAAGGCATTGGCGGCAAAAATTAACAACAGCACGGGTAGCCATACGCGGGTGATCGCAGGGCCTTGCATGATCTTTCCTCCGGGAATGCTGCCGTATCACGGGGCTGCGAGCCGGCACGGCGCAACTGTAGCAGAGCACACGCGATCTCTGCGAGCGTTCTGCGGGCGCGCCGGGTAGATCTGTGGCAGATCTTTGGAGGTGCGGCGCCGGTGTTATGCATGCCCCGGATTCCCTGCATGTTTGTGGACGTGGAGCCGACAATGGGCCAGCTTGCGGCCAGCTTGCGCCCTGCACAAGCTGCGACGAGCAGGCATACTGCGCGTCGTGCTTGGCGTCTTTTATACATTTCTCGCGGCAATCAGTTTCGGCATCAACAGCGCAACAGTCCGGCGCGGTGTGGTCACGGGCTCGGTGACCCAGGTCGTCGCAGTGTCGATGCCGATCGGTTTTGTCATTTTCGTTGCTGTGGCCGCGGCCAGTGGCCAGTTGGCGCGCATCGGCGAATTCACGCCCTCGGCGCTCATGTTTTTCGCCTCCGCAGGTGTGATTCATTTTGTGGTGGGTCGCTATTGCGGCTACCGCTCCATACAGGCCATGGGTGCGAACCTTGCGGGTCCGGTACAGCAGTGGTCGCTGCTGGTATCGCTCACACTGGCGATCGGATTTCTCGATGAGCGCCTTGATCTGCTCAAAATCATCGGTATTGCCTTGATGGTGCTGGGACCCTCGATCATTGCTGGAACCCGCGTGCGCAAGGCGGCGCGCGCTGCGGCGGCCGTAACTGCGGTGGCCGAAACGCTCACGCCGGGCCGCGTTGCTCCTGCCGGGGGCGCCCCTGCGAAGCCCGCGTTCAAACCCCGGCTTGCGCAGGGATATACGTTCGGAGCCCTTTGCTGTTTATGCTGGGGATCCTCGCCCATTCTGGTGCGTGCCGGGCTGGAGGGCACCGGCCTGCCGCTTGCGGGCGGCGTGGTCTCCTATGGTGCCGCGGTGGTGGCAGTTGGGCTCATACTGCTGCTGCCCCGACCCCGTGCCGATGCCATGGCGATCAAGCGCAGCAACCTGAAATGGTTTTACTGGATCGGCATTACCGTGTGCGTATCGCAGATTTTCATGTATCTCGCGATGGCGATTGCCCCGGTGATTGTGGTGCAACCGCTGATGCGCATTTCCGTGGTCTTTGGCGTGTTGTTTGCCTGGATGCTCAATCGCGAGCATGAGGTGTTTGATGGCAGTGTGCTCCTGGCCATAGGAATTTCGCTGTTGGGGGTTGTAGCATTGACCCTGGATTCGGCGGCCTTGATGCAATGGATGGCGGCGCCACAATGGTTTGCCGCGCCTTTCAACTGGCACTGGCCGAACTGACGAATTGCCTTCATCTAAAACTAACTCCGGTTTGAAACCCCGCCCTTTAGGGCGGTGGGAGCCGACCCCGGCCTGAAGGCCTGTCGCTAATTTCTTGCTGGGCAGACAGTACAAGTCGCATTTTTCCATTATGGGTACCAGGATATGAACTCAGCCTTGTTTTCACCATTGACTCTGCGCGGCCTCAGCATTGACAATCGCATCATGCTGTCGCCCTTGTGCCAGTACTCCTGCGTGGAGGGTTCGATGAACGACTGGCAGATGACCCACCTGGGCATGTTTTCCATGTCCGGCGCTTCACTGGTGTGTTTCGAAATGACCGACGTGGAACCGGTCGGCCGCATTACCCATGGTTGCTCGGGCCTATATTCCGACCAGAACGAAGCGGCGATGGCGCGGGTGCTCGCCCATTGCCGCAAGTATGGGCAGGCGAAATACGCCCTGCAAATTGCCCATGCGGGACGGCGTGCATCGAAAACCGCGCCCTTTCAGGGTAGCAAGCCACTTTCCATTGCCGAAGGCGGGTGGCAGTCGGTGGCGCCCTCGCCCATCCCGGAGGACGATGGCAGCGATGCGCCGCATGAGCTCACCCGCGAGGAGATACGCTCGCTGGTGGAAAAATTCGCTGCCGCCACGCGCCGCGCCGCGCGCCTGGGCTTTGATGCCGTGGAACTGCATGGCGCGCATGGTTACCTGCTTCACCAGTTTCTCTCGCCGCTTTCCAATCAGCGCGGTGACGAATATGGCGGTTCGCTTGAGAATCGCATGCGCTTCCCGCTTGAGGTTTTTGCGGCGATGCGCGCGGCATGGCCCGCAGACAAACCGCTGGGCACGCGAATATCCTGTACCGAGTGGATGCCCGGCGGGTGGGACATTGATGAGGCGGTGGTGTTCTCCGCGGAACTGAAGAAACTGGGCTGCGACTGGATCGATGCTTCCAGCGGGGCGGGCTTCAAGCAAGCGAAGATTCCCTATGCACCGGGATACCACGTTCCCTTTTCGGCGCGCATCCGCAAGGAAGTGGGCATTGCGACCATCGCCGTGGGATTCATCACCGAGCCATCCCACGCCGAGAAAATCATCGCCGATGGTCAGGCCGATATCGTCGCCCTGGGCCGCGGCATGATGTGGAATCCGCGCTGGGGCTGGCATGCGGCAAAGGCGCTGAACGAAACGCTGCCAATCCCACCGCAGTACCTGCGCGTGCGCCCGGGTACCTGAGGCCCGCAGGCGTCGTTCCATCGTCAAGCCGGCAGACCGCACGTTTGCCGGTTTTTTTCATTTCAGCCCGATTTCGTCGCGCTTTACCCCGATATTTTCCCACTTGCGGGCAAAATGCGCCTTTTTATTAAAGTTATACATTTATTAGGCTTCACAACTTATTGTATTAACGTATAAAGATATTTCATAGTCGCTGTCGAAAAGTGTCTTAAGTCCCTGTCGCATCAGAAATTTTCTGGATTTCCAGCTTGACCGTGTTTTTTTTATGGTCTAAAGTGGAGATTAGTAGGGTTTGGTGGGAATTTATGGGGAATTCCTGCCGCTCAAGGGGAATACCTTGTTTCAAGGGGCGACGCAACTCTCTCTGGATGCCAAAGGCCGACTGACGGTGCCGACGCGGCATCGCGACGCGCTGCTTTCCGGAGATCGCACAGTCGTTCTGACGGCGCATCCCGACAGTTGCCTTCTGCTCTATCCGCGCCTCGCCTGGGAACCCATAGGCGCGCGCGTTCAAGCGCTCTCATCCTTCAACGAGCAATCACGCATGTGGCAGCGCCTGCTGGTGGGCTACGCGGAAGACCTCGAACTCGACGCACAGGGGCGCATTCTCGTTTCCTCGGCGCTGCGCAGTTTCGCCTCGCTCAAGAAGGACGTGCTGCTGCTTGGCCAGGGCAGCCATTTCGAAGTCTGGGATGTGCAGGCCTGGGAACAGAAGCTTGCGCAGACATTGGCACAGACCGGATCGGCCGCGCCGCCGGGCACTGACAACTTCGCACTGTGAACCATGTCCCCGTTCTCGCGCATGAAGCCATTGAATCGCTGCAGATCGACCTGCACAAAGACGCTGTTTTCGTTGACGCAACGTTTGGACGTGGAGGCCATGCCAGGCTGATTCTCGAGCGTCTCGGCACCACCGGGCGCCTGCTGGCGTTTGACCGTGATCCCGAGGCCATTGCAGCGGGCGGGCAGATGGGTGATCCGCGGCTGGAACTGGTGCACGCGCGCTTTGGCAGGATCGAAGAGGAATTGCGTGCGCGTGGTGTGACAAGGGTGGCGGGCATTTTGATCGACCTGGGCGTGTCTTCGCCGCAGATCGACGATCCGGAGCGCGGATTCAGTTTCCGTGGTGACGGGCCGCTCGATATGCGCATGGATACCACGCGGGGCGAGACGGTGGCGCAGTGGCTGGAGCGGGCAAACGAAGGCGATATAAGGGAGGTAATAAAAAGCCATGGGGAAGAACGGTTTGCTAAACAGATTGCAAAGTCGATTGTTGCTGCTCGGCAGGGAGGGCCTGTCACCCGTACCGGGCAACTTGCCGATCTCGTGGGTACGGCCGTCCGGACTCGTGAGCCTGGGAAAAATCCGGCGACGCGCACGTTTCAAGCTTTACGGATTCACATCAATCAGGAGCTTGAAGAGTTGTCGCTAGTTTTGCCGCAGGCGGTGTCGCTGCTAGCGCCGGGCGCAAGGCTGGCGGTGATCAGCTTCCATTCGCTGGAGGACCGCATCGTCAAGCGCTTCCTGCGCGAGCGCTCGAGTCCGGGCGTGATGCCCGAGCGATTGCCGGTGCGCGCTGCCCAACTGACCCCGCCTGAGCTGCGGCTGATCGGAAAACCCATGCACGCGGGCCAGGCGGAGCTTGATGCCAATGCGCGTGCGCGCAGCGCCATCATGCGGGTTGCGGAGAAGATCTCGTGAAGGCCCCAATGCCCGGGCAAGGCACATGCAGCGCCATTTTTCATCGTGCCATTTTTCATCGTAATTGCGTCGCGAATATGCCCGAATTCCAGTCCAGTATGGCTGTCCATGCCAAGGCGTCTGTCCCATGGTGCGCCTGAATCTCATGCTGCTTGTGCTGCTGATCGCCTGCGCGATCGGTCTGGTGGGCGCCCAGCATCAGGCGAGGAAGCTGTTTATTGCGTTGGAAGGGGAGGGCGAACGGGCGCGCCGTATCAACGTCGAGTTTGGCCAACTGCAACTCGAGCAAAGCACCTGGGCCATGCATACGCGCATTGAGAAAATTGCCTCGCAATTCCTGCGCATGAGCGCGCCGGATGCGCGCCGCATACAGGTGGTGCCGGCTGTGGAGGGCGTGAAATGAATTTCACCGCCAGCCCGGTGCTCGCCCCGCGCCTGCCCTTGTGGCGCTCGCGGCTGCTGGTGGTGCTGTTTGTCGCTGGATTCGCGGCGCTGGTGGTGCGCGCGGCCTATCTCCAGGGTTGGAACAATGACTTTCTGCGCGCCAAGGGAGAATCGCGCTACAGCCGGGTCATCGAAATCAGCGCCAATCGGGGTCGCATAACTGATCGAAATGGCGAGGTGCTGGCGATATCCACGCCGGTCAAGTCCATCTGGGCCATCCCTGACGAAGTGAAATTCTCTGCCGCCGACGTTCCGCGGCTCGCGGGTCTGCTGGAGATGTCTGCCGATGAGCTGCGCAAACGCATCCAGTCCGCCGAGCGCGATTTTGTCTATCTGAAGCGTCAGGTGCCGCCAGATACGGCAGATCGCATTGCGGAACTGCGGATCCCGGGAATTTTTCAGAATCGCGAATACCGGCGCTATTACCCCGGCGGTGAGGTCATGGCACATGTACTCGGATTCACCGGCGCCGATGATGTGGGGCAGGAAGGCATGGAGCTTGCGTTTCAGGCCGATTTGGCCGGCAAGGCTGGCAGTCGCCGCGTGATTCGCGACCGCAGGGGCCAGATTGTCGAGGACATGGAGTCAGTGCGGCCGGCCCAGGAGGGGAGCGACCTGAGGCTTTCCATCGACGCGAAGATTCAGAGTCAGGCGTTCTTCCACCTGAAGGCGGCGGTTGAGGCGCACCGCGCCAAAGCCGGGGCCTTGGTTGTGCTCGATATTGTCAGCGGCGAAGTGCTGGCGCTGGTCAACTTGCCGACCTACAACCCGAACAATCGATCACGCCTGGCCGGTGCGCAACTGCGCAACCGGGTGCTTACCGACACCTTCGAGCCGGGTTCGACCATCAAGCCTTTCACCATCGCGCTGGCGCTCGAGGAAGGTCGGTTGCGCCCTGATTCGATAATCCAGACCGCGCCGGGAAAACTCGCGGTGGGGCGTGCCATCGTCAGGGATGCGCGTCCGCTGGGCGCGCTCAGTGTGGCACAGGTGCTGCAAAAATCGAGCAACGTTGGCACTTCCAAGATCGCCCTGTCGCTCAAGCGGGAGGACATGTGGGAGATGTTCAACAAATCCGGATTCGGGGTTGCGCCCAGTGTGCCTTTCCCCGGTGTGGTTTCCGGCCGGCTGCGCCCTCATAAAACCTGGCTGCCGATAGAACAGGTCACCATGTCCTACGGTTATGGCTTGTCGGTGTCGCTGTTTCAACTGGCGCAGTCCTACTCAATATTTGCGCGCGATGGCGACCTGGTGCCGGTGTCATTTGTGGCTGTCGACGGCCCTATGCAGGGGCGGCAGGTTATTTCCGCTGAAACCGCCCGTGCCGTGCGCGCCATGCTCGAGGCTGCCGCCGGCGTCGGCGGAACGGCGCCGCGTGCGCAGATCATGGGTTATCGCGTCGCGGGGAAAACCGGCACCGCCCACAAACAGGAAGGCAATGGTTACGCGACCAACAAGTATCGCGCCTCGTTCGTGGGTTTCGCGCCGGTCAGCAAGCCGCGGCTGGTGATTGCGGTGAGCGTGGATGAGCCCTCAGCGGGCAAATATTACGGTGGAGAAGTCGCCGCGCCCGTGTTTGCGAAGGTCATGGAGAGCGCGTTGCGCAGCCTGGGCGTCGCGCCGGATGCGCCGATGAAGCCGGTGGTGCTGCCTCCCGAGAGTGAACGCGTAGAGGAGAGCATCTGATGCGGCAGCGGCTGCAAAAGCCCTTATCCAATGCAATCCGGAGTCAAGGGGAGTGATGGCCGGATGGTCGATTCGATTCATGAACTGCTTGCCTGGTTCCATGACAAGGGCCTGCGGGTGAATGCGCTCGCCGTGGACAGTCGCAGCGTCAATCCTGGCGATGTATTTCTTGCCTACCCGGGCGCCGCAAGTGATGGCCGTCATTTTATCGGCGAGGCCATGCGTCGTGGCGCGGCAGCCATTCTTTGGGAGCAGGAGGGATTCGCAGGGCCGGCGGGCGCCGATTTGCTCCAGCGTCCCGTGAGCGGCCTGCGCAAAATGGCCGGCGCGCTGGCGCATGAAGTCTATGGCCGGCCCTCCGAAACACTGTGGACCATGGGCGTGACGGGTACCAACGGCAAAACCTCGTGCAGCCAGTGGCTGGCGCAGGCCTGCGGGCTTTGCGGCGCGCGCACTGCGGTGATCGGCACGCTGGGCAGCGGCATTCCCGGGGAACCCGGTGCCGATGCCGCCGCCGGGCTGGCGCCCGGCCTGAATACCACGCCCGACGCAGTGACACTGCATGCGACCCTGGCCACCTTGTTGCGCGAAGGCGCGCAGGGGGTGGCGATGGAGGTTTCATCCATCGGCCTGGATCAGGACCGTGTCAACGGCATCGTTTTCGGTGTGGCACTGTTCACCAATCTTTCCCGTGATCACCTGGATTATCACGGCGACATGGAGGCCTATGCGCTGGCCAAGCAGCGCCTGTTCCTTACGCCGGGGCTGCGGCACGCGGTGCTCAATCTGGATGATGTGCAGGCGGTGCGGATTGCCCGCATGCTTGCCGGCAGCGGAGTTAATCGCGTCGGTTACAGTTGTGCTGAGGGCGTCGCGGCATCCGCCGGATTGGAGTGCTTTGTTCAGGCGCATGACATCCTTGCTTCGCCGGAGGGCATGGCATTTTCCGTGACCAGTTCCTGGGGCGAGGCACGCTTGCAAAGCAAGCTGCTGGGGCGCTTCAATGTTGCCAATCTCACCGGTGTGCTGGGTACCATGCTCGCCTCCGGTGTGCCGTTCGCGCGAGCAGTTGCGGCGCTGGAGCGCATGCAGCCCGTGATCGGGCGCATGCAGCGTATCGGCGGCGTTGAGCAGCCGCTGGTGATTGTCGACTACGCGCATTCGCCGGATGCACTGGATATGACCCTGGGGGCCTTGCGCGAAGTCGCGCAGGCCCGCGCCGGCAGGCTTAGCGTGGTGTTTGGCTGTGGTGGTGGACGCGACAAGGGCAAGCGTGCTTTGATGGGCACGGTGGCCGCGCGCCACGCGGACCGGATCATTCTTACCAGTGATAACCCCCGCGGCGAGGACCCGGAAAGCATTATCGGGGAGATTGCTGCGGGAATCGATGCTGCGCATGAACGCGTCATCGAACGGCGCGAGGCCATTTCCCGCGCAGTGCGCGAGGCGGCGCGGACGGATGTGGTGCTGCTCGCGGGCAAGGGGCACGAGACCTATCAGGAAATCGGCAACCAGCGCCTGGCGTTTTCCGATGCCGCCGAAGCGCAGCGCGCTCTCGAAGGATGGGGAGAATGATGAGCCTCGCCCTAGCCGCGCAAATTCTTTCCCTTCCGGCGCCAAGCGCGGACCTGTCGCTCGGCTCGATATCCACCGACAGCCGGCGCACGCTGCGCGGCGCCTTGTTTGTCGCGCTGCGCGGCGAGCGCTTTGACGGCCATGCCTTCATTGACAGCGTGGCTCAGGCGGGCGCGGCGGCGGCAATGGTGGATCGTGCCTGGAATCCGCCGGCGGCAGGCGCGGCCTTGCCTTTGCTGGTGGTGGATGACACCCGGGTGGCGCTGGGCGGACTTGCGGCCGGTTGGCGTGCCGGATTCCGGTTTCCGCTCATCGCGGTGGCGGGCTCCAACGGCAAGACCACGGTGAAGGAAATGATCGCTTCGATATTGCGCGAACATTTCGGCGCCGAACAGGTGCTCGCAACCGAAGGTAATCTGAATAACGATATCGGACTGCCGCTGACCCTGTTGAGGCTGCGCGCCGGGCATCAAGCCGCCGTGGTCGAGGTCGGCATGAATCATCCGGGCGAGACCGCCAGGCTTGCTGCGATGGCACGGCCGAGCATTGCGCTGGTGAACAATGCCCAGCGGGAGCATCAGGAGTTCATGAAAAGTGTCGCCGAGGTGGCGCGCGAGCATGCAGCCCTGATTACTGCGCTCCCCTCAGGCGGCATTGCCGTGTTCAATGCTGAGGATGCGCATGCCGGGCTGTGGCGCGACGCGGCTAGACTCGCCGGCGCCAGCGTGCGCGATTTCGGCCTTGATCCGGCCGCGGCGGTGAGCACGCACTGCAGCTTCAAGCCATTCTCAAGCGAGATGCAGGTGCGCACGCCCGAGGGCACTGCGCGCTTCGAGCTGCCGCTGCCCGGGTTGCACAATGTTCGCAATGCGCTGGCCGCCATTGCCGCAGCAAGCGCCGCCGGCGCTTCGCTGGAGGCTGCGATTCAGGCGCTTGCCCGGTTTAGTGCGCTCAGGGGACGCATGCAGCAGCGACCGGGCAGAAGCGGTGCTGTGCTGATTGATGACAGCTATAACGCCAATCCGGAATCGGTGCACGCGGCCATCGAGGTTCTGGCCGCTTGTCCGGAACCGCGCGTGCTGGTGCTGGGTGACATGGGCGAAGTGGGCGAGCAGGGGCCGGCCTTTCACGCCGAGGTGGGGGAGCATGCGCGCCGGGCGCAGCTCACCAGCCTGCTTGCGCTGGGCGAGCAGACGCGCCATGCGGTGAAGGCTTTCGGTGGTGGCCTGCACACGGCATCGCTTGCAGAGCTCCTGCAAGCCTTGCGACCCTGGGACCGGGCCGGTGCTACGCTGCTGGTAAAGGGGTCGCGTTTCATGCGCATGGAACGGGTGATTGAGGCATTGGCCGCGACCAATGCCGCGACCAACGCGGACAAGGAGGCACACTGATGCTGCTCGCCCTGGCGCAATGGCTGGCACAGGAAGCGCGTGTGTTCAATGTGTTCGGCTATATCACCCTGCGCGCAGTGCTTGCCTGCCTGACGGCGCTTGCTATTTCGCTGCTGGCAGGGCCCTCGGTGATCCGCAAACTCACCGCCTACAACATCGGCCAGTCGGTACGCGACGACGGGCCGCAGACGCACCTCGCCAAGGCAGGCACCCCCACCATGGGCGGCGCGCTGGTGCTGATGTCAATCCTCATTACCACGCTCCTCTGGGCGGATTTGTCCAACCGGTTCGTGTGGGTGGTGCTGGTGGTGACCTTCGGATTTGGCGCGATCGGTTGGGTGGACGATTACCGCAAGGTGGTGCACCGCAATCCCAAAGGCTTGTCGGCCCGCGCAAAATTCTTCTGGCAATCGCTGATCGGTCTGGCCGCCGCCATCTATCTCGCTTTCGCGGTCTCGGCGCCGGGCAGCGCGCAATTGCTCGAATTGTTCCTTGCCTGGGTGCGCAGCGGTTTCGAAATGAATCTGCCGCCAAGAGCCGACCTCATGGTGCCTTTCTTCAAGGATGTGGCCTATCCGCTCGGTGTATGGGGGTTTATCACGCTCACCTATTTCGTGATTGTCGGCACCTCCAACGCGGTAAACCTCACCGACGGCCTGGATGGTCTGGCGATCATGCCTACCGTGATGGTGGGCTCTGCGCTGGGCATTTTTGCCTATGTGGTGGGAAATTCCGTGTATTCCAAATACCTGCTGTTCCCTTATGTCCCGGGTGCCGGTGAGTTGCTGGTGTTTTGCGCGGCGCTGGCCGGGGCAGGCCTGGGGTTTCTCTGGTTCAACGCCTATCCGGCTGAGGTTTTCATGGGCGATGTGGGCGCATTGTCAATCGGCGCAGCGCTGGGCACGGTGGCAGTGATCGTGCGCCAGGAGATTGTGCTTTTCATCATGGGCGGTGTGTTCGTGGTCGAGACGCTGTCGGTGATGCTGCAGGTGGGCTGGTTCAAATACACCAAACGCCGCTATGGGGTCGGGCGCCGCATCCTGCTGATGGCGCCCTTGCATCACCATTTCGAGGAACGCGGCTGGAAGGAAACGCAGGTGGTGGTGCGCTTTTGGATCATCACCATGATGCTGGTGCTGTTCGGGCTGTCGACACTGAAACTGCGTTGATGGCCAACTCGCAGGCGGTACGGGATTTGCAATTGAAAGGAAAAACGGTGCTGGTGCTGGGATTGGGCGAAACCGGGATCTCGATGGCGCAATGGCTGGGCAGCCGCGGGGCGCACGTGCGCGCCGCCGACAGCAGGCTGGACCCGCCGGGAATCCGTGTGCTCGCCGGCAATCCCTCAGTGAGCCTGCATCTGGGCGGCTTCGCGCCTGAGAATTTTGAGGGAGTTGATCTGGTGGCGATCAGCCCCGGGCTCTCGCCCGCCGATCCGGCAATTGAGAACTCGCTGGCACGCTGCGCGCGCAACGGCATTCCCCTGGTGGGCGATGTCGAGTTGTTCGCGCTCTCGCTCGCATCGGGCGTGGCACGTCCGCGAATCGCGGCCATTACCGGTACCAATGGGAAAACCACGGTTACCGCGCTGACCGGGGCCATGTGCCGGCAGGCGGGAATCGATTGCGAGGTGGCTGGCAATATCGGCCCCGCCGTTCTGGATGCGCTGGCGCGGTTTGAGCAAACCGGTCGCACGCCCGCTATGTGGGTGTTGGAACTTTCCAGTTTTCAATTGCAGACCACGGCATCACTCGCTGCTGATGCGGCCACGGTTCTCAACCTCAGCGAAGATCACCTGGACCGCCACGGTTGCATTGCGGAGTATGCCGCTGCCAAGGCGCGCATCTTCGCGGGACAGGGTGTGCAGATTCTCAATCGCAACGATGCGCGCACCCTGGCGATGGCGCTTCCCGGCCGTCCGGTGATTACCTTCGGGGTGGATGCACCGCGGCGCGACGCGGATTTTGGCCTGATACACGCTGCGGACAGCGTCTGGCTCGCGCAGGGCAGCAAGCGCCTGCTCGACATCCGCGAACTGAGGATCGCCGGCGAGCACAATGCCGCCAATGCACTGGCGGCGCTGGCATTGTGCCGCGCGCTTGAGCTGCCTTATGAGCCGCTGTTGCAGGCCTTGCGCGAATTTCGCGGCCTGCCGCACCGGGTCGAACGGGTTCGCGCCGGCAGGGTGAGCTATTACGACGATTCCAAGGGCACCAATGTGGGCGCCACCGTAGCGGCGCTGAACGGGCTGGGCGCGAGCGGCATCAAGGTGGTGCTGATCGCCGGTGGCGAAGGCAAAGGCCAGGATTTCAAGCCACTGGCGCCCGCCGTCGCACGCCACGCACGTGCCGTGGTGCTGATCGGGCGCGACGCGGCTCTGATAGAACGCGCGCTGGCCGGCAGCGCCGTCGAGGTGATTGGTGCCGACGACATGCGCGAGGCTGTGGCGCAAGCCACTGCCAGGGCGCTTCCCGGCGACGCTGTGCTGCTCTCGCCGGCCTGCGCGAGTTTCGACATGTTCCGCAATTACGCGCAGCGTGGTGACGCATTTCGCGCCGCGGTGGAAGAGCTGGGTCATGCTGGCACAGACTGACAGCAGCCGCCAACTCCCCGGCGAATATGACGTCAGTCTTTTGTGGACGGGGCTGATGCTGCTCGGGCTTGGGCTGGTCATGGTGTATTCGGCATCGATCGCCACGGCGGAGATGAGCCGGTTTACCGGTGGAAAAACCGCATTTTTCCTGGTTCGCCATGCGCTGTTTCTCACCTTGGCAATCATTGCCGCGCTATTGGTTTTCCAGGTGCCGATGCGGTTATGGCAGCAGCTAGCCCCTTGGTTGTTTCTGTCGGGCGTGGTGCTGCTGGCCTTGGTGCTGTTGCCCGGAGTCGGACGCGAGGTCAATGGCGCGCGCCGCTGGATATCACTGGGCTTCGCCACTTTTCAGCCCTCGGAGTTCATGAAATTCTTCGCGGTGATCTATGCCGCGGATTACACGGTCAGGAAATCGGCATTGATGCACAGCTCCCGGCGCGGGCTGCTGCCCATTCTGGGCGTGATGCTGGTGGTGAGCTGGTTGCTGCTGCGCGAACCCGACTTCGGTGCGTTTGTGGTGATCACCTGCATTGCCATGGGGATACTTTTCCTGGGCGGTATGAACGCCAAATGGTTTGCGGGCCTGGGCGTGCTGCTGTCCATCGGCTTTGCTGGCCTGGTGGTGTCCTCGCCCTATCGCATGCAGCGGATCTTCGGATTCATGGATCCCTGGGCCGATCCCTACGGGCGCGGCTATCAGCTCTCGCACGCGCTGATCGCATTCGGTCGGGGCGAATGGTTTGGCGTTGGCCTGGGCGGCAGCGTGGAAAAACTCCTGTATCTGCCCGAGGCGCACACTGATTTCCTGCTGGCGGTGATTGGCGAGGAACTCGGGTTTGTCGGTGTGACGGTGGTGATACTGCTGTTTGCATGGTTGGTAATGCGGGCGATTGCCGTGGGCAGAAAAGCGGTGGCGCTGGAGCGGCCATTCTCCGCCCTGGTTGCCCAGGGCATCGGTCTGTGGATAGGCGTGCAGGGGCTTATTAACATGGGTGTGAATCTGGGCTTGCTGCCTACCAAGGGGCTCACTCTGCCGCTCATGAGCTTCGGCGGCACCGGGATCATGGTCAATTGCATCGCACTCGCGGTTCTGCTGCGGGTTGACTGGGAGAACCGCGCCTTGATGCGCGGCGAACCGCTATGACGCAAAGGACGCAGGGCATATGGCGCGCACCATCATGATCATGGCAGGGGGCACCGGCGGGCATGTTTTTCCGGGCCTGGCCGTGGCAGACTGCCTGCGCGCCGCCGGATGGCGGGTGATCTGGCTTGGCAGCCGCAAGGGCATCGAAGCCCGGCTGGTCCCGGCACGTGGCATCGAAATGGTCTGGCTGGATTTTTCCGGGCTGCGCGGCAAGGGATTAATGGCCTTTGCGCTGTTGCCGCTGCGCCTGTTGCGCGCCTTCTGGATTGCGGCCAGGGCGCTTCGTACCCATCGGCCGGACGTGGTGCTGGGCCTTGGCGGCTTTCAATCCTTTCCCGGCGGCATGATGGCCGCCCTGCTGGGAAGACCGCTGGTGATACACGAACAGAATTCGGTGGCAGGCCTTGCCAACCGGGTGCTGGCGGGGGTCGCCGATCGGGTGCTCATGGCGTTTCCCGGCAGTCTTGCGAAAGCCGAAGTCATTGGCAATCCGGTGCGCGCCGACATTGCCTCACTCGGTGATCCGCAGCTGCGCTATGCGGCGCGCACGGGTGATCTTCGTCTGCTGATCATGGGGGGGAGCCTTGGTGCGCAGGCACTCAACCAGGTGCTGCCCGCGGCGATCGCCCACATTTCGAAGGAGAAAAGACCTGCCGTGCTGCATCAGAGCGGAGGCGGCCATCATGCCGCCCTTGCCAAGGCCTATCGGGATGCCGGGGTTAGCGCCGAGACTGTGGAGTTCATCGATGATGTGGCGGCAGCGCTGGCGGCGGCTGACCTGGTGATTTGCCGTGCCGGTGCGCTCACCGTGGCGGAACTCGCCTGCGCAGGCGTGGCAAGCGTGCTGGTTCCCTACCCGCATGCCGTCGACGATCATCAGACCGGCAATGCGCGTTTCCTCGTAAATGCCGGCGCGGCTCTGCTGTTGCCGCAGAGCGAACTCAATGCCGAGCGCCTCGCGCAGATACTCAATGGATTCACCCGCGAGGGGCTGGCCGCCATGGCGGTGCGCGCCCGGGAGCGCGGCCTGCCGGGGGCGACGCAACGGCTTGCCGATGTCTGCATGGAGCTTGGCGCATGAAGCATAAGGTCAAACGCATTCACTTCGTGGGTATCGGCGGCTCCGGGATGAGCGGTATCGCCGAGGTGCTGCTCAATCTGGGATTCGAGGTCAGCGGTTCGGATCTTGCCACCGGGCCGGTCACCGATCGACTGGTCGGGCTGGGCGCAAAAGTCGCGCTGGGGCACGATGCCGCCAACGTCGCCGAAACCGACGCGGTGGTGGTTTCCAGCGCCGTGCGCCCGGACAATCCGGAGATCGTGGCGGCGCGCGCCCGCCGCATTCCCGTGGTGCCCAGAGCCCTCATGCTCGCCGAGCTGATGCGCTTGCGACAGGGCATTGCCGTCGCAGGAACGCACGGCAAGACTACGACCACCAGCCTGGTTGCCAGCGTGCTCGCCGAGGGTGGCCTTGATCCGACATTCGTCATCGGCGGTCGCCTGAATGCCGCAGCGTCCAATGCGCGTCTGGGCGCGGGCGAATTCATTGTGGTTGAAGCCGATGAATCCGACGCGTCCTTTCTGCACCTGCAGCCGGTGATTGCGGTGGTGACCAATATCGACGCCGATCACATGGAAACCTACCAGCATGATTTCGCGCGCCTCAAGCAGGCATTTATCGAGTTCCTGCAGAACCTGCCTTTCTACGGCAGCGCGATCCTGTGCATTGACGATGCCAATGTGCGAGAGATACTGCCTTTCGTCTCGAAACCAGTGGTTACCTACGGGATGCACACGGAGGCCATGGTGCGTGCCGTGGATGTCGTGGATGGCGAGCGCATGCGCTTTCGCTGTCTGCGGGAGGGTGCAGAGCCCCTGCCTATCGAGCTCAATCTGCCGGGCCGGCACAATGTGCTCAATGCGCTGTCCGCCATTGCCGTCGCGAGCGAACTGGGCGTTGGCGATGCGGCGATCAGCAAGGCGCTGGCAGAGTTTCATGGTGTCGGCCGCCGGTTTCAGCGCTTTGGGGAGATAGCGCTTGCAGGCAAGGATGGACGCTTTACCCTGGTCGATGACTATGGCCACCATCCAGCGGAAATGCGGGCGACGCTGGCCGCGGCGCGAGGCGCTTTCCCGGGGCGGCGCATCGTGCTTGCCTTTCAGCCGCACCGCTTCACGCGCACCCGGGACCTGTTCGAAGATTTCGTCAAAGTGCTCTCCGAGGCCGATGCCTTGCTGCTTGGCGAGGTCTATGCCGCCGGGGAGACCCCCATCATCGCCGCGGACGGGCGTTCGCTTGCCCGGGCGGTGCGTGTTGCCGGCGGCGTGGAACCGGTATTTGTAGCCGACATTGCCGACATGGCCGGCGCAATCCTCAAGGCCGCGCGCGACGGCGATGTGGTCATCACCATGGGGGCGGGGTCCATAGGCTCGGTCCCGGCGCGCCTCGCGCAGGCCGGGACACGATGAACATGGCAGAACTCGAGCAACTGTCAGCAACGCCATTGCGTGCTCGCCTGCTGTTGAACGAGCCAATGGCGCGGCATGTTTCCTGGCGCGCCGGCGGCGCTGCGGACCGCGTCTACCTGCCGGCTGACACTGCCGATCTGGCCGAGTTCCTGCGTAGCTGTGCGCCGGAGGAGGCAGTGTGTTTTGTCGGCCTGGGCAGCAATCTACTGGTGCGCGACGGCGGATTTCACGGCACGGTCATCCTGATGCACAGCCCGCATGCTGCGATTCACGCGGAGGGCGAACTCATGCAGGCCTCCGCGGGCGCGGCCTGCCCCAAGCTGGCGCGGCTGGCTGCCATGCATCAGTTCGAAGGCGCGGAATTTCTCGCCGGTGTGCCGGGAACGGTGGGCGGGGCGCTGGCCATGAATGCGGGCTGTTACGGGTCACAGACTTGGGATTTCGTGGTTTCGGCACGAACCATCGACCGCCGGGGCCGCATTCGCGAGCGTGCCGCCGCCGATTTCGACATTGCCTATCGGCACGTGGCCTTGCGCGGCGCCACGGTGCTGGGCGCGGACGAGTGGTTTCTCGATGCAAGCTTTGCTTTCAGCAGGGGCGACGGGGCTCGTTCGCGTCGTCGCATCCGGGAATTGTTGGCGCAGCGTATCGCCACCCAGCCCCTGGGCCTTCCCAATGCAGGGTCGGTATTTCGCAACCCTGATGGCGAGCATGCGGCGCGGCTGATAGAAGCCTGCGGGCTCAAGGGCCATGCGATTGGCGCGGCGCGCATTTCCGCCAAGCATGCCAATTTCATCGTTAATCCGGACAGGCTCGCGAGCGCTGCGGATATCGAAGCGCTTATCGCTTTTGCACAAGGCGCAGTGCGTGTAAAATTCGGCATCGATCTGGTACCGGAAGTGCGTATCATCGGTACCGCTGCCGGCGTGGTGAGAAAAATAAGAACATGAACACCGAGCGCGAAATGCTTCCCGCATCCTTTGGCAAAGTTGCCGTGCTGTTTGGCGGCCGTTCGGCTGAGCGCGAGGTATCGCTGAACAGCGGTGGCATGGTTCTCAAGGCCTTGCGCGCCGCGGGTGTCGATGCACACGGCTTTGATACCGCGAAACGCCTGCTCGAGGATTTGCCGCGCGAGGGATTCCAGATTGCGTTCATAGCGCTGCATGGCCGCCATGGCGAGGACGGCACCGTGCAGGGCGCCCTTGAGCTGATGGGCATTCCCTATACCGGTTCGGGCGTGCTGGCGAGCGCGCTGGCCATGGACAAAATGCGCACCAAGCTCCTGTGGCGCGGTGCCGGTATTGCCACACCCGCCTATGAGTTGCTGGATTCCGGCACCGACGCTGCGGCGCTGGCGCGGCATCTGGGTCTGCCCATCATGGTGAAGCCGGCATGCGAAGGCTCATCGATCGGCATGAGCAAAGTGCAGCGAATCGAGGACATTGCCGGCGCATACGCGCTGGCTGCGAAAAACGACGCGGTGGTGATTGCCGAACAGTTTGTGCAGGGCGCCGAATTCACCGCAGGCGTGCTGGACGAGCAAGCCCTGCCGCTGATACGCCTGGAAACGCCGCGCGATTTCTATGATTATGAGGCGAAGTATCTAGCCAGGGACACCCGCTACATCGTTCCCTGCGGCCTTCCGGCCATCGTCGAGCAAACCCTCCAGGCTGAAGCCCTGCGCGCCTATTCCATATTGGGCTGCCGTGGCTGGGGGAGGGTGGATTTCATTCTCGACAGCAATGGCAAGCCGTATTTTCTCGAGGTCAATACCTCGCCGGGCATGACGGATCATTCACTGGTGCCGATGGCTGCTGCGCAGGCTGGCATGTCCTACGGGCAGCTTTGCCTGCGCATACTGGCGCTGGCCATCGGTCAGCGGATTCACGAGGTGACAGAAGCGCAGGCTCTGGCTTCGGGAGGCGCGCATGTGGGATAACCCGCGCCAGCTCAATCTCGCGGCCAATGCCCTGTTTGTATTGGTGGCGCTGATTCTCGGCGCAGCCGGCAGTTATGAACTGGTGCGTTTGCCTGCGTTCCCGCTCAAGGTCCTGCGCATCGACGGCGACCTTACCCGGGTTGAGCGGGCCCGGATCGTGGAAGCTCTGCAGGGACGTCTGCGCGGCACGTTTTTCACTACCGACCTCGATCAGGTCAGGATTCTGTTCGAGACCGTTCCCTGGGTACGCAAGGCCGTGGTGAGGCGCGCCTGGCCTGACCGGCTGGAGGTGCGCATAGAGGAACACGTCGTTCTGGCTCGCTGGGGGCGGCGTGAAGACGCAAGGCTGGTCAACATCCAGGGAGAGCCGTTCACGGCGGTACTGGATGCGGATCTGCCGGTGTTCTCCGGACCGCAGGGCAGCGAACGCGAGGTCGCGCGCGGCTACGGCGAGTTCGCACGATCGCTGCTCCCCTTGGGGCTGGAGCTCCGTCAGGTGAGCTTGAGCGAACGCCATGCCTGGCAGCTGAAACTGGATTCGGGACTGATTCTGCAGCTGGGACGCGATCTGGCGCGGCACAGCGCCCTGGATCGCCTCACCCGCTTTGTCGAGGTTTATCCGCGCACGCTCGGAAAGATGCAGCGCCGGCTCGATTATGTCGATTTGCGGTACGCCAATGGCTTCGTATTGCGCGTACCCGGTCTGCAGCGTCTCGATGACGCCAGGCCTGTGCGCCCGAAGGCTTAGAAAACTCATGGCAACAAGAAACGACAACAAGAACCTGATCGTCGGCCTGGATATCGGCACCTCCAAGGTGGTGGCCGTGGTCGCCGAGCTTTCGCCCGACGGGCGCATTGAAATCGTGGGCCTGGGCAGCCACGAGTCCCGCGGGCTCAAGAAAGGCGTCGTAGTCAACATCGAGGCCACGGTCAACGCCATCCAGCGCGCGCTGGAGGAGGCCGAGCTGATGGCCGATTGTAAAATTACTCGTGTCTATACCGGCATCGCCGGTAGTCACATACGCAGCTTCAACTCCACCGGGATGGTCGCTGTGAAGGACAAGGAGGTGACTGCCCTTGACGTGCAGCGGGCCATAGAAACCGCGCGCGCCATGCCCATACCAACCGACCAGCAGGTGCTGCACATACTCACCCAGGAATTCATCGTCGACGGACAGGACGGGGTGCGCGAACCCATGGGCATGAGCGGTGTGCGCCTGGAGGTGAAGGTGCATATTGTCACCGGCGCGGTCTCCGCGGCGCAGAACATCGTCAAATGCGTGCGCCGCTGCGGGCTGGAGGTCAATGACCTTGTGCTGCAGCCGCTTGCCTCGTCACTGGCGGTGCTGACAGAGGATGAAAAGGAGCTCGGTGTTTGTCTCGTCGATATCGGCGGCGGTACAACCGATATTGCCGTGTTCCGCGAAGGCGCAATCCGCCATACCGCGGTGGTGCCGATTGCCGGTGATCAGATCACCAACGACATTGCCATGGCGCTGCGCACGCCCACGGCGGATGCCGAAGAGTTGAAGATCCGCTATGGCTGCGCGCTGCGCCAGCTCGCCGATGCCGGGGAAAACATCGATGTGCCCGGTGTCGGGGACCGCCCATCGCGCCAGCTTTCACGCCAGGTGTTGGCCGAAGTCATCGAGCCACGCGTCGAGGAGCTTTATTCACTGATCCAGAAAGTGCTGCGTGATTCCGGCTACGAGGAACTGCTCTCCTCCGGCGTGGTGCTTACCGGCGGAAGTTCGGTAATGCAGGGCATGGTCGATCTGGGCGAGGAGATATTTCATATGCCGGTGCGCCTTGGCGTGCCGCGCTATACGGGCGGGCTTTCCGATGTGGTGCGCAGCCCGCGTTACGCGACGGTGGTCGGCCTGTTGCTCGAGGGCAGGACGCAGATCCAGCGCGGATTGCAGGCACGCCGCGGCGTGTCGATCAAGCAGGTTTTTTCAAGAATGCGGGACTGGTTTCAGCGCAATTTTTGAAGGATGGTTTTTGGCGGGGCCTGGTAGTCAGGCGATTTGTTTTTAAACGACATGGAGGTATAAAAAAATGTTCGAAATCGTGGAACCTCAATCCAATGGCACGGTGATCAAGGTGTTCGGCGTAGGTGGAGCTGGTGGCAATGCAGTCGATCACATGATGCGAAGCGGCGTCCTCGGGGTGGAATTTGTCGCCGCCAACACCGATGCGCAGGCCTTGCAGCGCGGGCTGGCGAAAAACCAGATCCAGCTGGGTGGCACCGGCCTGGGCGCGGGCGCCAGGCCCGAAGCGGGCAGGGCCGCGGCTGAAGAGATGCGCGAGCAGATTGCCGAGGCCTTGCGCGGCGCGCACATGGCCTTCATAACGGCGGGCATGGGAGGGGGCACGGGCACAGGCGCGGCACCGGTGATTGCAGAGATTGCCAAGGAGATGGGCATACTCACGGTGGCCGTGGTGACCAAACCCTTTTCTTTTGAGGGCTCGCGTCGGCTGGCCTCTGCCGAGGCCGGTATCGAAGAGCTTTCAAAGCATGTCGATTCTGTCATTGTCATCCTCAATGAGAAGCTGGAGGAAGTGCTGGGCGAGGACGTTCTGATGGAAGACGCGTTTTCGGCGGCCGATAATGTGCTGAAAAATGCCGTAGCCGGAATCTCCGAAATCATCAATGTGCCGGGCTTGATCAACGTTGATTTCCAGGATGTGCGCACGGTCATGGCGGAGCAGGGAATGGCGATGATGGGCTCGGCTTCGGCCTCGGGCGTGGATCGCGCGCGCATCGCTGCCGAGCAGGCTGTCGCCAGCCCGCTGCTCGAGGGCGTCAATCTCTCGGGGGCGCGCGGCGTGCTGGTCAATGTCACCGCGAATAAATCGAGCCTGAAGATGCGCGAGACCCGCGAGATCATGAATACCATCCGCGGGTTCGCAGCCGAGGATGCAACCATCATCCAGGGGGCGGTGTATGACGAGACCATGGGTGATGAGTTGCGGGTCACGGTGGTTGCAACTGGCCTCGGCCAGCCGATCGGCGCGCGTCAGTCCAAGCCGCATCTGGTGGTGAGCCAGAAAACCAGGACCGATAATTTTCCGCTGGGCACCGGCATCGACTACACCCAACTGGAAGGCTTGCCCGCTGTGATACGCACCAAGCGCAGCCAAGCTGTCGAAGCGCTGGCCAACAGTGGCGTGGATCGTTACGACATCCCGGCGTTCCTGCGCAAGCAGGCGGATTAGCCGAACTACGCGGATTCGCGGGGTAGGCGATGGGTTAAGTACTTGATACCTTGCCTATCCGGTTAGCTCCCAAGGCTACTATATGTAGGGTGCGCCCAGGCACCTTGGGGAAAACTCGGCATGGCCGGCCAGATGCCCTGCGGGACAAGGGTATTACGCCAGAGGGCCGGATACGACGGCACGATTTTCGATTCATCCATGCCTACTACCCCTAGCCCTACTTTCGAAAATCTGGCGTTCTGCGACAAGCAAGTTTCACGAGTTCTCATAGGAGAACTCATGTCTTCTGCAGCTCGCGAAAATACTAGACTGGATTGAAGTAGGCCAGACCACCGGGCGAGGACGCCAGGATCGCTATCACGAGCGTCATAACGCCTGCCCCAAGCGCGTGTTGCTCTACCCTCTGGTGCCTGAGGCCAGGCACAGACTGCAACAAATCTCTTAACCCACCATAGTTGCTTCGCCACAACTCTCAAATTGAATCAGATCGGGTCACATTTAGAATTGCTGACCTCCAGGGGATTCTTGGATTACGGCTGGCTTGCCGTCTGCGGAATCAGGCGTTCCAGGCCGGCCGGCGCATCTTCGGCACGCTCAAAGCTAACGAGCTCCCAAGCTTCTGCGGACGCCAGGACCTTGCGCACCAGCAGGTTATTCAATGCATGGCCGGATTTATGCGCGGAAAAAGCGCCAATAATCGGGTGACCGATCAAATAAAGATCCCCGATCGCATCCAGGAGCTTGTGCCTGGCGAACTCGTTCTCGTAGCGCAGACCCTCGGCATTAAGCACACGATACTCATCCATGACAATCGCATTGTCCAGACTGCCGCCCAGCGCCAGACCATGGCTGCGCAAAGTCTCGACATCCTGCATGAATCCGAAAGTGCGCGCGCGCGCCAGTTCGCGCACATAGGAGGACTGCGCGAAATCGATGCTGGCCTGCTGGTTTGAACGTTCGAAAACCGGATGGTCGAAATCGATGGTGAACGACAAACGGTAACCCGCGTAGGGCTCCAGGCATGCCCATTTGTCGCCATCCTCCAGGCGCACTGCCTGGCGGATCCGCAGAAACTGTTTTGCCGCGGGTTGCTCCTCTATACCCGCCGACTGAATGAGGAATACAAAGGGTCCCGCCGAGCCATCCATGATGGGCACTTCCGGGCCATCGAGATCGACATAGGCGTTGTCGATGCCCAATCCGGAAAAGGCGGACATAAGGTGTTCGATGGTCGCCACTTTGACGCCATTGTGTTCAATCTGGCTGCAAAGCCGCGTATCAGTGACCAGCAGCGCATCAGCACGAATATCCACGGGATCGGCCAGATCTACACGCCGGAATATGATGCCGGTGCCTGGCTGCGCGGGGCGCAGGCAGATCGACACCTTGGCACCGGTGTGCAATCCCACACCGGTGGCACGAATGGTGGACTTGAGGCTGCGTTGCTTTAACAAGTTTGAATTTCCCCTGCAAGTCGGCGGATTATTATTCTCTGGGTGGCTGCTTGCACTACGTCAATTGTAGCATTCGGCCTGCGTGCATCACGTCCGTGGCCGGCACAGCCTCACACTGTTCCGGTTGATCGCCCCATTGAAAGTGGGCAACAGGCCCGACCGAATCGAGCCTCGCGCGCGAAAGGAAGACCCAAGCCCTACCCGTGGTTGAAAGTCCCTCGCGCTCTGGCCTGCCGGCAGATAGCCATCCATGGTCATGCGTAGAATCTTAAGTAAGTGCCATTCCGGCATTGATGGCTTTGAAATCGAGACAGAACCTCATCGACGTTCAACCCACCACATCATCAATGTCGCAGTGACCAGGAAAATTATGCTGGGTATGGCCGCGGAATAAAATGGCGACCAGCCTTGAAGCAAGCCGATATGCGAGAAAAGGCTGTTCAGCATGTGGAAGAAAATTCCGATCATAATGCCGGCGAAAACCTTGACTCCAACTCCACCTGCCCGTATATGAAGATATGCAAACGGAAGTGCCAAGGCCATCATTACCAGGACTGCAATTGGATACAATAATTTTTTCCACATTGCAATCTCATACCTTTCGGATTTCTGCCGATTTTCGCCCAAATGCCGCGAATACTGGTACAGATTCCAGGCAGACATCCGCTCTGGTTTAACAAATAAAACTGAAAGTATGTCTGGCGTCAATACGGACTGCCAATCCAACTCAGGAATCTTTTCCACAGTCGTCCGCTGAGGCGTGAATTGCGTTAAGGTAATTTCCGTTAATTTCCAGCCACCGTCGCTGGAATATCTGCCACTTTTAGCATCTGAAACCGAGCGAAGCCGATTTTCCCGGTCAAACTCAAAAATTCGCACACCCGAAAGGGATGTATCCGGAAGCACCTCCCGGATATTGACGAATCGTCCTTCATCTTTGATCCATAAACCGGTCCGGAACTCTTGCGCAATCACCGAACTCGTCGCCTGCGACTTCATCTGTCGCGCGGCCAGATCAGATACTGGCGCAACAATCTCCCCAAAAGTAAATGTGAGAACCACAAATGCAAGTCCAATTTTCAACAATATTCCGGTGGTCATTGCGGGTGAAAGTCCCGCTGCACGCATCGCCGTGTACTCGGAATTGCCGGCCAGATGAGATAAAACGTACAAGGTACCGATAAGTACCGCAATCGGAAACAGTTCATATACATGCGCTGGGATCAACAATGTGACATACCCAACCGCATGCTGCAGCCGGTAATTTCCTTTGCCAATATCTCCAAGTTCGTTGATCAGATCAAAAAATGCAAACAAGCCGAGGAATGCCACGAAAACAAAGAGCGTCGCACCATAGATCTCCCTTGCCAGGTATCGCTGAAGGACCTTCATCTAACCCTGCGCAGGAGAGAGCCGAGGCGCATCCGTTGCGATAGAAGCAGAATTAGAACGAATAGCATGCAGACATGCACGATCCACCATCCCACTGAAAAACTTACACGTCCCTGTAATACCCAAGCCTGAGCAATACTGATTAAATTCGAATACACCATGTAAATCAGCAGCGCGAAAATCAAATTCATGGAGCGGCTTGCACGGGGATTTACAAACGAAAGTGGAATGGCGAGCAGCGCAAGAGTAACTGCCGAAAGCGGAAGCCCAATTCGCCAAAGCAATTCCGCCTGATTCGCGTTATTGCGGTCCCAAAGCAATGCATACGTTGAAAGTGCCTTGGAGGACGCCTGGGCAACGGCCAACTCCCGGACCGCAATTCGAATCGAGTACCTCTCGAAGTCCATTATTTTGTAATCCGGCAAGCCGGGCGTGCCATCGTACCGCCTGCCATTCAGGAGAACCACAAACCTGTCTCCATTCGCAGATGTTTCCCGGAAACCTTGCCTGCTAACCATTATTGAAAGCCGACCATGCTCCATCTGGGTAATAAACACATTCTGGACGTTGGCATCATCACCCTCGATCGCCTCAACAAAAAATACACGCTGAGCCCCTCCTGCCTCACGGAAAACACCCGGTGCGACTCGCGCAATATCATCCCTGTTGTCCATTTGTCGGCGATACGAGTCGCTCATACCCACCGCCCATGGCGACAGAAAAACTGACAGCAGAAAAATTACTACTATGATCGGGATTGCGAATGTCAATACTGGTCGAATCCAGGCCAAAAGCGATTGACCCGAACAAAACCAGACAACCATTTCAGAGTCGCGATAGCTACGGGAAAGCGCCATTAAGACACTGATAAACAATGTCAATGACAACAGAACGGGAAGATAATTGATTGCGGCAAATCCAAGAAATGCCAGAACGCTCTCGGAAAGGATTTTCCCGGTAGCCGCCTGTCCGAGCAATCGAATTAATTGGGTCGTAAGCGTGATGGCAAACAGGGTTGCGAATACGGCAAGCGCCAAGCTTGAGAATTCACGGATTAATGTACGCTGGAATATCAACGCGGAACACTGCGGAAGCAGGATGGAGTTTGCTGGTGCATTACGCGGCTGATTTCAGAAGACCCTCTGCGCATTTTGACTCAAGCAGATCAATGCGAGGATAATCGATGGATCATCTGACGACCATAAAGTGGGAAAATCAGGTGATGGACCAACAACTGGGAGCAAAGGTGGAATTTAGCATAAAACAATCGGCACCCGAATTCGCACGGACCGCATGCTTGGCGGTCGGAATCTATGAAAACACCCACCTAACCGATTCCGCGACCAGAATAGATAGGACCTCTAATGGAGGCATTCGTGCGGTAATTCAAGCAGGTGATTTCAGCGGCAAAACCGGCGCAAGCAGAATACTTTATGGAACTCCCAATATATCTGCCGAGCGCGTACTTCTGGTGGGGCTTGGGAAGAAGGAAAATTTCGGCGCGAAGGAGTATTGCGAATCTATCAGGACGGCAGTCAATGCGGCAAATGGGACTGGCGCAAAGGATCTTTGGATATCTTTCGTTGAAATCGAAGTACCCGGACGTACCGCGGAATGGAGAGCCAGGCACCTGGTAACGTCCGCGTCTGAAGCTTCATACAGATTTGAGGAATTGAAAAGCAAAAAGTCTTCATTGGCCGCGTTAAGTACCGTAATTCTCGGTTTAAGCGCTCCGACTGAAAAAAACGCCATGAATCGCGGTCTGACAACCGGTCGCGCAATTGCCAATGGCACACACCTGTCCCGGGATCTCAGCAATCTTCCTGGCAATATCTGCACTCCCAGCTACCTCGCAAAGGCAGCATTGTCCCTGTCCAAGGAATGCGATATCAAGGTTAAAATTCTGGATCGCAAGGAACTGGAACGGCTAAACATGTGGGCATTTTTATCCGTAGCAAAAGGCTCAAAGCAGCCGCCTAAATTTATAGTCATGAGCTATAAAGGGGCATCAAAAGCAACAAGACCAGTTGTCCTGATTGGCAAGGGTGTTACCTTCGACACTGGCGGAATTTCGATTAAATCTGCCGGCGAAATGGATGAAATGAAATTCGATATGTGTGGGGCTGCGGCTGTAATGGGAACTATGCGTGCTGTAGCTGAAATGCGACTACAACTAAATGTCATTGGTCTCGTGCCCGCTACGGAGAATATGCCGGGTGGAGCGGCGAGCAAGCCCGGCGATATTGTAACGAGCATGTCCGGTCAAACCGTTGAGATACTGAATACCGATGCTGAAGGTCGGCTGATTCTTTGCGATGCCCTTACCTACGCAGAGCGCTTCAATCCAAGTGCTGTGGTGGACGTCGCAACCCTGACGGGCGCTTGCGTAATCGCTTTAGGACACGTTTGCTCCGGCTTGTTTTCCAATTCTGATGCACTGGCGGCCGAATTGCTGTCCGCGGGCGAAGAAAGCTGGGACAGAACCTGGAGATTGCCTCTTTGGGACGATTATCAGGAACAGCTTAAAAGCAATTTTGCAGATTTTGCAAATATCGGGGGCCGTGCGGCAGGTTGCATTACAGCGGCATGTTTTCTATCAAGATTCACCAAGAATTATGACTGGGCTCATTTGGATATTGCAGGTATCGCATGGCGCAGCGGCAAGGAAAAAGGCGCTACTGGACGGCCGATTCCTATGTTGACAAGTTTTCTAATCAACAAAGCCAAAGCCAAATTCCGGCGGTGAAGCAGAAATCCATGCCTAAGTTTCCGCGCCTTAAGATCAATTATTTCTGATTCCGAAG
>JBCKLP010000014.1:0-28312 GCA_038903735.1 Burkholderiales bacterium
TGCCAAGGCATGACTGGCATGGCGTTCAGGCGAGTTGAGTAGTGTAATCAGGCAACATAGCCCTTCAGAGTCCAAGCGCGTCTATGCCTGCTTTAGCAATCTGTTCATCTTCATGCGACTGGACGCCGGATACGCCGACCGAGCCAAGGCACTCGTCTCCCGACATGATGGGCAATCCCCCTTGCACGGGCAGCATCGGCATACTCAGCATGGACAGGCGGCCGGCAGCAATGCGGTCTTCCAGGATCTTGGTTGAGCGCCTTGCCATGGCCGCAGTGCGGGCTTTTTCCATAGCCACGTCGACATTGAACAGCGTGGCGCCGTCCATGCGGGTCAGTGACAGGGGGTGGGCGCCGTCATCGTAAATGGCGATAGCCACCACCCAGTTGTTCTTGATGGCCTCGGCTTCCGCAGCAGCAGAAATTTTCTTGACATCGGCGAGTGTCAGCACGGATTTGGTTTTCATCTTTTTCTCTCTTCTGGTCGTTAAAGGTTTGTACTCGTAGCAAGCAGTCGTTTCCCTGAGCCGGGTTAATTCTGTATCTGCACCACACAACGTCCATGAACCTGGGAATTGATGAATGGCGCAAATGCCTCGGGCAGGTCGGCAAACGGGATGGTTCGTGTCAGTTCCGCAAGGTGGCGCGGCCGCAGGTCCGTGGCAAGCCGCTGCCAGACCGCATTACGTTCCGGCATGGGCGTAAAACCGGAATCAATGCCGAGAAGGCAGACTCCCCGCAGGATGAAGGGCGCTACCGTCGATTTGAACTCCATCCCTGCTGCAAGGCCAATGCTGGCGATGGTGCCCGAGGGCTGCATACTGCTTGCCAGCCAAGCGAGCATCTGCCCGCCCAGGTTGTCCACGGCACCGGCCCAGCGCGGTTTGTCCAGCGCCCGGATCTTGGCAAGATCAATGGAATTCCGATCGAGGATTTCCGCCGCACCCAGGCTTTTCAGGTATTTTTCTTGCGTGGGCTTGCCGGTCAGTGCGATCACCTGATACCCGCGTCCGGCGAGCATGTCGATGGCGAGTGACCCCACCCCGCCGGTGGCCCCGGTAACGATCACCGGACCGTTGGCGGGCTGCAAGCCGTTCAATTCCATGCGCTGAATACCCAGCGCGGCGGTGTAGCCCGCTGTCCCCAGCGCCATGGCCTCAAACAGACTCATCCCGGCCGGCAGTGGCACTACCCAATCAGCCGGTATGCGCGCCATTTCGGCATAGCCGCCATCATGCGCAACGCCAATATCGTAGCTGGTGGCGATGACGGCATCGCCCGCGCGGAAACGCGCATCCGATGATTCCACCACGGTACCGGAAAGGTCTATTCCGCCGATGCAGGGAAAGCGCCGGATGATCCTGCCGGCGCCGCTCGCCGCCAGCGCATCCTTGTAGTTGATGCTGGAAAAAGCGACGCGAATCAGGACTTCTCCGAGATCGAGTTCGCTGGAATCCATTTGTTCAAATCCAGCGCTGATTTTTCCTTCAGTTTCGCGGATTCTGTACGCCTTGATGCTGGCCATTGGGTTTCCCGGTTGTGAGGATCAGGATGCCACGCCTTGAACGCGCGGTGCTTCCAGGTAGGTGCGGGTCTGCATTTCCGTGAGGCGGCTTGCAGTGCGTTCGAATTCGAAGATCATGGCACGGATTCGCGCATCTTTCGGGGCTTCTTCACGCTTGAGAAGATCATCAGGCTGCACTTGCGCGGAAATAATGAGATTTACCTTATTGTCGTAGAAGACATCCACCAGCAGGGTGAAGCGCTTGGCCTCATCGGCAAGCTCAAGGCCCATGCGTGGCACCTCCGAGAGCAGGAGGGTGTGAAAGCAACGCGCCAGTTCCAGGTAATCGTTCTGCGAACGGCCCCACCCACACAGGGTCATGAAATCAAACCATGCCACGCCGCCCGCCCGGCGCCGGCAGGCAATTTCCCGTCCTTCGAGAATAAACGCTTCAGACTCGTCCTCGACATCGGCTATCCGGGCAAACGCCTCGTCCATCTGCTGCTCTGCCGCGGGGCCCAGGGGACTGTGATAGACCTGCAGCTGTTCGAGCGCGCGCAAGCGGTAATCGATTCCTGCATCGACCTTAACGATGTTCATGTGCTTCTGAATCAACTTGATGGCAGGCAAAAAATTCTCGCACTTCAATCCGTCGCGATAGAGCTGCTCCGGCGGATAGTTGGAGGTCATGCAGTACACCACGCCACGCTCCAGGGTGCGCTTGAGGAGCCGGGCGAGAATCATGGCATCGGCGATGTCGTTGACGTGAAACTCGTCAAAGCAGATCAGCCGGTAGCGCTCGGCAATACGGTCCGCCAGCGCGCTTAGCGGATCTTCGGTGCCCTTGAGTTCCTGCATTTCGCGGTGTACATCGCGCATGAAATGGTGGAAATGCACCCGCACCTTCCGCTCCAGTGGCAGACAGAGATAAAAACTGTCCATGAGAAAGCTTTTCCCACGACCCACGGCGCCCCAGAGGTAGACGCCCCGTGGCAGGGTCGGATGGATCACCAGGCGCCGCAGAAGCGTGCTGCGCCTCGCCTTGTAGGCCTGCCATTCCGCAAACAGTTGTTGAAGTTTTTCGACGGCCTGCAACTGGGAAGGATCGGCCTGATAGCCGCGCCGCTCGATCAGGGTGTGATAAAGCTCCTGGACCGACAGCTTGGTGTCGGCATCCGCGGCAAGTTCAGATTGCATGAGTCGCTATGAATTCATCTGCGGGCGTCTTACGGGGAATGCGTGCCTGGAACAATCACAGATTCAGGGCGCGCTTGTCCACCGCCAGGGCAGCTTCGTGCATGACTTCGGAAAGCGACGGATGCGCATGGACAATTCTGGCGATGTCCTCGGCGCTGGCATTGAACTCCATGGCCACCACTGCCTCGGAAATGAGCTCCGAGGCGCGGCTGTTGACGATATGCACCCCCAGGATGGCGTCCGTTTCGGCGTGTGCCAGCACCTTGACGAAGCCCCGGGCATCGCCCTGCCCCAGCGCCCTGCCATTAGCCATGAAGGGAAACTGGCCGCTTCGATAGGGTGTCTTGTCCGCCTTTAATTGCTGCTCGGTCTTTCCGACCCAGGCGATTTCGGGCGAGGTATAGATTACCCAGGGAATATTATCCAGATTGACATGAGGCTTTTGCCCGGCAATCAGCTCGGCAACCATGACGCCCTCTTCCTCACCTTTGTGCGCGAGCATCGGGCCGCGCACCACATCGCCGATAGCAAACACCCCCGGCAAGGCGGTTCGACAATGCTCATCGACTTCGATGAAGCCGCGCTCATCAATTTTCAGGTCCACCGCCTCCGCGCCCAGATTGTCGGTGTTGGGCACACGCCCCACGGATACGATCAAGCGCTCGCATTCGAGCTTGAGCGCCTTGCCGTCGAGCTCGTATTCGACCGTAACTGCACCCTTGCCCGGTTTCTTCGCCGCCGTGACCTTGCCGATCTTCACACCCAGGAGGATTTCAAGGCCCTGCTCCTTGGTAAACAGTTCCCAGGCTTCGCGCGCGACGCCTTCGTCGGCTGCGCCGAGAAATACGGGAAGCGCTTCCAGCACGGTGACTTTCGCGCCCAGGCGGCGCCAGACACTGCCCAGTTCCAGACCAATGACACCGGCGCCGATCACGCCAAGGTGTTGCGGCACGTCCTTGAATTCAAGGGCCCCGACATTGTCACAGACCACCACATTGTCAACCGGGATGCCGGCAAGATGCCTCGCCTTGGAGCCGGTGGCGACAATGACCTTTCCCGCGCTTATGGTTTCGCTGCCCTGCGGGTTGGTGACTTCGATCTGCCAATCAGATCCGCTTTTCGCGACAAATCTGCCGTGGCCCTTGAGCCAGGTGATCTTGTTCTTGCGAAACAGCATTTCTATTCCACCGCTCATCTTGGCGACAATGCCGTCTTTGCGCGCAAGCATTTTGGCGACATCAATTTTTGCGCCTGTTACGCTGATGCCGTGCTGCGCCGAGCTGTGCTGCAGGTGCTCATAGAGTTCGGAGGATTCGAGGAGGGCCTTGGAGGGGATGCAACCCACAATCAGGCAGGTGCCTCCCAGGGCGCCCTTGCCTGCCGCCGTGGTCCACTCTTCGACACAAGCTGTTTTCATGCCGAGCTGGGCGCAGCGAATCGCCGCGATATAGCCCGCAGGACCGGCGCCTATGACCACCACATCAAATGATTGAGCCATGGGCTGCGCTCAGATATCCAGCAGGAGGCGTGCAGGGTCTTCCAGCGCGTCCTTCATGGCGACCAGCGCGAGCACCGCTTCGCGGCCATCAATGATCCGGTGATCATAGGAGAGTGCGAGGTAATTCATGGGGCGAATGACGATCTGCCCGTTTTCCACCACTGCCCTGTCCTTGGTGGCATGAACCCCGAGAATGGCCGATTGCGGAGGATTGATGATGGGCGTTGACAGCATCGATCCGAAAACCCCGCCATTGGTTATCGAGAAGGTTCCGCCGGTCAGTTCCTCAATCGCCAACTTGCCATCCTGTGCGCGCTTGCCGAAATCCGCGATGTTTTTTTCTATCTCTGCGATAGTCAGATGGTCTGCCTCCCTGAGAATTGGAACCACCAATCCGCGCGGGCTGCCTACGGCGATGCCAATGTCGAAATAGCCGTGATAGACAATGTCATTGCCATCGATGGAAGCGTTGAGCACCGGGTATTTCTTCAGAGCATGGACCGCGGCTTTCACAAAGAATGACATGAAGCCCAGCTTGGCTGCGTGTTCCTTCTCGAAGCGCTCCTTGTAGCGGTTGCGCAGTTCGATGACCTGCGCCATGTTGACTTCGTTGAAGGTGGTGAGAATCGCCGCAGTGGATTGCGATTGCACCAGTCGCTCTGCGACCCGCGCCCGTAACCTGGACATGGCGACGCGTTGCTCCGCTCGCCCTGCCAGAATCTGATCGGTTCGCACAGGCGATGGCGGTTGGGCCAGCGGCGCCACGGATTTTGCCGTGGCGCCCGCGGCAGGCGCGACCGGTTCGTCGGAGGCGGTCTGTGATTGTCCAAGCACATCACCCTTGGTTACCCGTCCGCCCCTGCCGCTGCCGGCAATGTTCGCGGTATCAATGCCCTGCTCTGCCGCTATCTTCCTTGCGGATGGCATGACGGGTGCTGTCGGCACGGGCGCCGGGGCTGGGGCTCTCGGAGCGGCTACGGGTGTTGCAGCAGAGGCTTTACCTTCGGTATCCAGCGTGGCGATGACCTGCCCCGCCTTCACCGTAGCGCCATCCCCGACGATGATTTTGCTGATCACACCATCCGCCGGGGCCGGTAGCTCCAGAACCACTTTATCGGTTTCGATATCGATCAGATTTTCGTCACGCTTGACGGCTTCGCCTTCCTTTTTTCGCCAGGCTAGCAAGGTGGCTTCGGCCACAGACTCCGAGAGCTGCGGTACTTTAATTTCAATCTGCATGTAAGCCCTCCATGGGCATGTTTTCAGGACGCACGGCGCGGCCTGCGTGGTGCGCGTCCGGTTCCCTGTACCGGGCGAACGAGATTGTCCGTGACCGGTGCAAAGGCGGCGTCCACGAGTTGTTTCTGCTGCTCATTGTGCAGCGAGGTATAGCCCACCGCCGGCGAGGCCGAGGATGCGCGCATGGCATAGGCAAGGATCTGGTCCGGGCGCATGTGGCGCAGCAGGTAGTGCTGAATGCGGTGCCAGGCCCCCTGGTTACCCGGTTCCTCCTGGCACCAGAACACTTCGCGGGCATTGCCGTACAGGTCGATCTGCTCCTGAAAATCGTCGTGCGGAAACGGATACAACTGGGCGATGCGCACGATGGCAACGTCTTTTCGATCCAGTTCCCTGCGCGCCGCCATCAGGTCGAAGAACACCTTGCCGCTGCACAGGATCAGTCGCTTGACCTTTTGTGGGTTGATTTCAGTATCCCATTCACCGTTGACCGGCTTGAATCTGCTGGCGGCCAGTTCTTCCAGCGGGGAGACGGAATCCTTGTGGCGCAGCAGGCTCTTGGGCGTGAAAATGATCAGCGGTTTGCGATAGGGCCGTATCATCTGCCGGCGCAGCAGGAAGAACATCTGAGCGGGTGTCGCCGGCACACAGACCTGGATGTTGTAATCGGCGCAAAGTTGCAGGAACCGCTCCAGTCGGCCGGAAGAATGCTCCGGGCCCTGGCCTTCATAGCCATGCGGCAGCATCATCACCAGGCCGCAGATCCGGCCCCATTTCACTTCCCCAGAGGCGATGAACTGATCGATAACCACCTGGGCGCCGTTGACGAAATCGCCGAATTGCGCTTCCCAAACTACCAGTTCATTAGGCTCGGAGGTGGAATAGCCAAACTCGAATCCCAACACCGCCTCTTCCGACAGTATCGAGTCGATGACCACGAAATCGCCCTGGTTCGGCGAAATATGTTGCAAGGGAATGAAGGTGCCCGCGTCCCATTTTTCCCGATTCTGGTCGTGCAGCACGGCGTGACGATGGAAAAACGTCCCGCGCGCGGCATCCTGCCCGGATATGCGCACCGAATAGCCATCCTTGAGCAGGGACGCGTAGGCGAGACTTTCCGCCATGCCCCAATCCAGCGGCATCTTCCCCTGTCCCATCAGGCGCCGGTCGGAAATGATTTTCTCGACGCGCGGCTGCAATTTGAATTCCGGGGGAATGGTAGTCAGTTTTTCCGCCAGCGACTGCAATTCGGCCAGCGATATGCGGGTGTCATCATTTTCATTCCAGCGGGTGTTCTTGTAAGGTGCCCAGTCAACCGCAAAGGGCGGCTTGTAATTGGACAGAATGGTCTTGTTGGTGTGATAGCCGCCATCCAGCGCCTGGCGGTAGGCGGCCACCATGGCATCAGCATCCTCAGGACCTATAACGCCTTGCGCCAGCAACTTGTCGGCATACAGCTTGCGGGTGCCCGGATGCTGGTTGATGATTTTGTACATCATCGGCTGGGTCACCATGGGCTCGTCCTGCTCGTTGTGGCCCAGTTTGCGGAAGCAGACGAGGTCCACCACCACGTCCTTCTTGAACTTCATGCGGAAATCGAGCGCGAGTTCGATGGCGAATATGCAGGTTTCCGGATCGTCGGCGTTGACATGAAAAATCGGCGCCTCGACCATTTTCATGACATCGGTGCAGTAGAGCGTCGAACGCGTGTCGCGCGGATCCGAGGTGGTGAAACCGATCTGGTTGTTGAGCACGATATGCACGGTACCGCCGGTGCCGTAGCCGCGCGTCTGTGAAAGATTGAGGGTTTCCATGACCACGCCCTGGCCGGCAACCGCCGCATCGCCATGAATAAGCACGGGCAGAACCTGGTCGCCGGTGCGATCCTTGCGGCGGTGCTGGCGGGCGCGCACCGAGCCTTCGACGACCGGGTTCACGATTTCCAGGTGAGAGGGATTGAAGGCCAGGGTCAGGTGCATGGGCCCGCCCGGCGTGTTGATGTCAGAAGAAAAGCCCTGATGGTATTTGACGTCGCCGGAGAGGACTTCGTCACTGTGGTGACCGTCAAATTCCGAGAAAAGATCCTTGGGCATCTTGCCCAGGGTGTTCACGAGCATATTGAGGCGCCCGCGATGGGCTATGCCGATGACCAGTTCCTGCACGCCGGCTTCGCCCGCTTTCTGCAGCAGGTGATCCAGCACCGGTATCAGCGTGTCGCCGCCTTCCAGCGAGAAGCGCTTCTGACCCGGGTAGCGGGTGTGCAGAAATCGCTCCAGGCCCTCGGCGGCGGTCAGCCGCTCCAGCACGTGGCGCTTGTAATCCGGTGAATAGCTGGCTTTGGCGCGGTTGGGCTCCAGCCGTTCCTGAATCCAGCGCTTTTCGATGCGGCTGGAGATGTACATGTACTCCGCCCCGAAGGTGCCGCAATAGATGTCGCGCATCGCCTTGATGATGTCGCGCAAGGGTGCCTGCTCGGGTCCGATCAGGCTGCCGGTGTTGAACACAGTGTCCATGTCGGCATCGGTCAGATCGTAATAGCCGGGCTCGAGCTCGGGAATATGCGGTCGGTCCCAGCGCTTGAGCGGGTCCAGATCGGCAAGCAGCGCGCCGCGGAAGCGATATTCGGCAATGAGTTGCACCACCGACACCTGCTTGCGATCGAAACCTGCGGCAACCGGCGCCGGCCGTCCCATGCCGCTGCGGGCGCGCTGGGCAAATGCGTCCACGACGGGCGCATGGGGCACGTCCTTGATGCCTTGCGCGCCACCCGCGTCGGGCAGCAGTTGCATCCTGTCAAAATACTCGCGCCAGCGGTCCGGCACGGATTCCGGATTCTCCAGGTAGTTCTCGTACAGATCTTCGATGAACGGCGCATTACCACCGAACAGGTAAGACGTATCGAGGAATTGCCTCATGGTGCTCATGGCGTTTATCCCCTGCTTTCCGATGCTTATCGCTTGTTCATGGGTACCAGGTCGCGTTGGGTCGGACCATCGTACAACTGGCGTGGCCGTCCGATCTTGCATTCCGGATCGGCAATCATCTCCTGCCACTGCGCGATCCAGCCAACGGTGCGGGCAAGGGCGAAAATGCAGGTAAACATGGAGGTGGGAATGCCCAGTGCCCGCTGCACGATGCCGGAGTAGAAATCGACATTGGGGTAGAGCTTGCGCTGCACGAAATAATCGTCCTCAAGCGCGATTTTTTCCAGCGCAATGGCCAGCTTGAACAGGCGATCGTTCTGCAGGCCCAGTTCATTGAGCACTTCGTGGCAGGTCTCCCGCATCAGCTTGGCGCGGGGGTCATAATTCTTGTAGACCCGATGCCCGAATCCCATCAAGCGCACGCCGGAATTCTTGTCTTTCACCTTGGTGATGAATTCGCCAACTTTTGAGGCATCCCCGATCTGCTCGAGCATATTGAGAGCCGCCTCGTTGGCGCCGCCATGTGCCGGCCCCCAAAGGCAGGCAATGCCCGCAGCAATGCAGGCAAAGGGATTGGCGCCGGAGGAACCGGAGAGTCGAACGGTGGAGGTGGAGGCATTCTGCTCGTGATCCGCGTGCAGGATGAAGATCCGGTCCAGGGCACGCACCAGAACATCGTTGACCTTGTAGTTCTCCGGCGGAACCGCAAACATCATTTGCATGAAATTGGCGGTATAGGACAGGTCGTTACGCGGATACATGAACGGCTGGCCCATCGTGTATTTGTAGGCCATGGCAACCATCGTCGGCAACTTGGCGATCAGGCGCATTGCCGAAATCTTGCGATGCTCCGGATTAGTGATGTCAAGGGAGTCATGGTAGAAAGCCGAAAGCGCCCCGACTGTGCCTACCAGCACGGCCATGGGGTGCGCATCCCGTCGAAATCCGGTGAAAAACCGGTTCATCTGGTCGTGCACCATGCTGTGGCGCATGATGGTGGTGGAAAAATCGTTGTTCTGCGTCTGATTGGGCAATTCTCCGTTCAGCAGCAGGTAACAAACTTCCAGAAAATCGCAGTGCCCGGCCAGTTGTTCGATAGGGTAGCCGCGATACAGCAGAATGCCCTCGTCACCGTCGATGTAGGTGATCTTGGAGCTGCAACTGGCAGTCGACATGAATCCCGGGTCGTAGGTGAACAATCCGGTCTTGCCGTAAAGGGAACGGATATCGACTACCTCCGGCCCAATGCTGCCTCCCAGCACGGGAAACTCAATGGTTTTGCCATCGCCGTAAGTCAAAACTGCTTTCTTGCTGGAACTCATCGCATTCTCCTGTCTACTCACTGTGTACGGTGCACTCTCGCAGCATTGCCACTGTTTCGGCAAGCGCTGCGTCTGTCGTCTCGCTGCGTCCCCCGATCAAATCCCACAAATCGCCATCACTGAATTCGAGCAGGCGTTTGAACGACGCCAGCCTGGGACCTGAAAGCGTTTCGCCGTGGCGACGCATGAATTCCTGCAATATCAAATCATTCTCCAGCATTCCCCGCCGGCAATTCCACTGCAATCGCCGCAGTTCAGCAGGCTCCACGAGGTCAGTCCCTCAAACCGAACGCTTCACCATCATGGTCTTGATCTTGCCGATGGCGAGCGCCGGATTCAGGTCTTTGGGGCAGGCATCGGTGCAATTCATGATGGTGTGGCAGCGGAACAATCGATAGGGGTCCTCAAGATCATCCAGGCGTTCACGCGTTGCCTGGTCCCTGCTGTCAGCAATGAACCGGTAGGCCTGCAGCAGGCCCGCAGGGCCGACATACTTGTCCGGATTCCACCAGAACGAGGGGCAGGACGTGGAACAACAGGCGCACAGGATGCACTCGTACAGGCCGTCGAGTTCCTCGCGATCGGCGGGGCTTTGCAGGCGCTCGGTTTCCGGTGCCGGGTCATCGTTGATGAGATAGGGTTTGACCGAATGGTACTGATTGAAAAACTGGGTCATGTCCACGATCAGGTCACGGATGACGGGCAAACCCGGCAGGGGCCGCAATTCCACCGGCTCCTTCAGGTCGATGATTTTGGTAATGCACGCCAGGCCGTTCTTGCCATTGATGTTCATTGCGTCCGAGCCGCATACGCCCTCGCGACAGGAGCGGCGCAGCGACAGGGTATCGTCCTGCTCCTTGATCCTCACCAGCGCATCCAAAAGCATGCGGTCGGAAGGTTCCAGCTTGACGTCGTAATCCTGCATTCTGGGCTGGGAATCCTTGTCGGGATCGTATCGATAGACCTTGAAAAGCATTTCTATTCCTTTCCTGCCGGGAATTTCGTCGTTGCAGGCATAAGCGCATTACCTGCAATTTCAGGCACCTTCAATCCGGATGCCGGTCAATAGGTTCGAACCTTGGGTTCGATCGATTCTGCTGTCATGGGCTGCAAATTGACCGGCTTGTATTCAAGACGGTCGCCGTCCTTGAACCAGAGTGTGTGCTTGAGCCAGTTTTCATCGTCGCGCTTGGCGAAATCGGCCCTGTCATGCGCTCCACGGGATTCCTTTCTTGCTTCTGCCGACACCATGGTGGCTCGCGCGACTTCAATCAGGTTATCCAGTTCGAGCGCCTCTAACCGGGCTGTATTGAAAACCTTGGATTTGTCCTTGATCTCCGTCCGGCTGGCGCGGTCCGCCACTGCACGGATTTTCCTGACGCCTTCCTGGAGCATTTCCGGAAACCGGAATACGCCGCAATGTGCCTGCATGCTGCGGCGCATTTCCTTGCCAAGCTCGGCGACATTTTCGCCGCCGCTCTGGCCATCCAGGCGCGCCAAGCGCACCCTCGTATAGTCCGCGGCATCCTTGGGAAGATCCTTGTGTCCGGGGTTCGCCGCCAGAAACTTGACCACGGAATCTGCGGCCGCCTTGCCAAACACCAGCAAATCCGTCAGTGAATTGGTGCCAAGCCGGTTGGCCCCATGCACAGAGGCGCAGGCGCATTCGCCCGCCGCATAAAAGCCGGTAACCACACTGTTAGGGTTGCCGCCTGAGGGCACCAGCACCTCACCGAGATAATTGGTGGGTATGCCACCCATCTGGTAATGTACCGTGGGCACCACCGGGATCAGATCCTTGACCGGATCCACATCCGCAAATTTCTTGGCAATCTCACGAATGCCGGGCAGGCGTTTTTCGATGACTTCCGGGCCCAGGTGATCAAGCTTGAGGAGGAGATAATCGCCATCCTTGCCGGCACCGCGCCCTTCCTTAATCTCTGTGGCCATGGCGCGGGCAACCACGTCCCTGCTGGCCAGGTCCTTCAAGTTAGGGGCGTAACGCTCCATGAAACGCTCCCCGTCCTTGTTAAGGAGGTAGCCACCCTCCCCGCGCACGCCCTCTGTGATCAGCACGCCTGCACCAGCAACGCCGGTAGGGTGGAACTGCCAGAATTCCATGTCTTCCAGTGGGATGCCTGCGCGCGCCGCCATGCCCAGGCCATCGCCGGTATTGATGAAGGCGTTGGTCGTGGACCAGAATATGCGTCCGGCCCCGCCGGTGGCAAAAATGGTGGCACGGGAATGCAGGATGGATACTTCGCCGGTTTCCATTTCCATGGCAGTCACGCCCAGAACCTGTCCACTCGCATCGCGAATCAGGTCCAGCGCCATCCATTCGACGAAAAACTGGGTCCGGGCGCGCACGTTGCGCTGGTATAGCGTGTGCAGCATGGCATGCCCGGTACGGTCGGCCGCGCAGCAGGAGCGCTGCACGGGGCGTTCGCCAAAATTCATGGAATGGCCGCCGAACGGCCGCTGGTAGATCGTGCCGTTGTCATTGCGGTCAAACGGCATGCCGTAATGCTCGAGTTCCACCACGGCACGCGGCGCTTCGCGACACAGAAACTCGATGGCATCCTGGTCACCGAGCCAGTCAGAGCCCTTGACCGTGTCATACATATGCCAAAGCCAGGAATCCTCGCCCATATTCCCCAGCGCTGCGCCGACACCGCCTTGCGCGGCAACCGTGTGCGAGCGTGTCGGAAAAACCTTTGACAGTACGGCCGACTTCAAACCGGCTTCGGACAATTGCAACGCGGCGCGCAATCCCGCGCCCCCGGCACCAACAACGATCGCGTCGAATTTGCGAACTGTAATACTCACCTCAGGTTCTCCAAAAAATCTGCACAGACCAGGCGGCGTACGCGATCAGAACCAGAATAACCAGCACATGCAGACAAAGACGCAACCAGGCCGGCTTGACGTAATCCATGACGATATCGCGTATGCCGACCCAGGCATGGAGCAACAGGCTGGCGATGAAGAACAGGGTTGCAATTCGCATCCAGCCGCTGGCAAACATCGATTTCCAGGCGCCGTAGTTGAGCGGGGGCTCCAGAAAAATCCACGCACCAAGAACCAGGGAATACACAGCCATCACCACTGCGGTGATCCGCTGGACCAACCAGTCCCGCAGTCCGTAATGCGCGCCTACCACCAGCCGGTTCACCATAGCCGGGCTCCAATGATCGCTGTCAGCACCAGGCTGATGGCAAAGACCGCGCCGCTTGATTTGCGCGCGGCACCCAACTGTGCACCGATATGGACATCCAGCAGCAGAAAACGGATGCCGGCGCAGAAATGATGCAGATATGCCCAGACAAAACCAAGAAATACCAGTTTCACGAACGGGTGTGCCACCAGGGCTTTGAATTTGGCAAATGACTCCGGGGAGGCCAGGCTCATATCCAGTACATAGAGCAGCCAGAACATGCCCAAAAACAAGGCCAATCCGCTGACTCTGTGAAAAATGGAAACCAAGCCCGGAATCGGCAGATTCACGGGGCTGAGGTTGTACCAGATGGGCCGGTTTGATTTAGCTGTCGGATCAGACATGTATCAACGTCTTTCGTGGGATGTTTGTGTATTGCGCCGACGAACGAGCGATTATATACAGTCTGTCGATTTTTTTGTGCCGCAACAAAGTTGCGCGAGCCAGCTTCGTCTCATCATGTCTGCGCAGCGAGAAAATTTTCAACGCATCCTCGAGTCTGGCTCATGCCATTCTGCTTTGACACCGATGCCAGAGCAGGGAATTATTAGGTGGCTGAGAAATTTTGCTCGACCGGCTGATTGTTTACACGAGCATGGGCGTTGACAGGGCAAACATGCTGCGCCTAAACTGCCGGGCGATGTGCGTCGCAACATTTGGCGCTGGGAACACGGCAGCATCCGTTCCCCGATTCCAGAATCTCGCGCGCGCTTTCCCGAGGCGTTTCGTCGCCTGCCAATAAGTGTTTCATCATCTGTTTCAGGGAGCCCTGTCCATGGCCAAGACACCAGTTCGAGTTGCAGTCACCGGCGCCGCCGGACAAATCGGATATTCGCTGCTGTTTCGCATAGCGAGCGGAGAAATGTTGGGAAAAGATCAACCGGTAATCCTGCAGATGCTGGAAATAGCTGATCCCAAAGCCCAGAATGCGCTCAAAGGTGTGATGATGGAATTGGACGACTGTGCCTTTCCATTACTCGCCGGCATGGTCCCCAGCAGCGATGCCACGCTCGCATTCAAGGATGCAGACATTGCGATTTTGGTGGGCGCGCGTCCCCGCACCAAGGGAATGGAACGTAAGGATCTGCTGGAGGCCAATGGCACCATTTTCACCGTGCAGGGCATAGCACTCAATGATGTCGCCAAACGTGATGTCAAGGTGCTGGTGGTAGGCAATCCGGCCAATACCAATTCCTATATCGCCATGAACTCGGCGCCGGCTCTACCCCGCGAAAACTTCACGGCCATGCTGCGCCTGGATCACAACCGCTCTTTGTCCATGCTTGCGTCAAGGACCGGTAAGGCGGTCGAGTCCATCGAAAAGCTGATCGTATGGGGAAACCACAGCCCCACCATGTATCCGGACTACCGTTTCGCCACCATAGGCGGACAATCTGCGCCCAAGGTCGTGAACGACGAATCCTGGTATCGGGACACTTTCATACCTACCGTGGGCAAACGCGGCGCCGCAATCATCGAGGCGCGCGGATTGTCGTCGGCTGCGAGTGCCGCGAACGCCGCCATCGACCATGTGCGCGATTGGGTTCTGGGCAGCAACGGTCACTGGGTAACCATGGGCGTGCCCTCAGACGGAAGTTACGGCATCCCCGAGGGGATCATGTACGGGGTACCGGTCATTTGCGCCAATGGAAAATACGAGCGCGTCAAGGGACTGGGAATCGACACTTTCAGCCGCACCATGATGGATGCGACCTTGCAAGAACTGCAGGAAGAGCGCGAAGCGATCAAGCACCTGATCGGCTGAGGCAACAACAGACGCAGGGGAGAGCGGGCCTGTTTATCCGCGGGAAGCGTTGTCTGGCCGGAGAATGCCGTTTCCTGCCCTGCCATTCTGTGAACATATCGCGGGTAATGTGACACGGATCTTCAAGTCGTCCAGCGCTGATGGAGGTAGATATTCTGGCTGCAGTCGATAAACTTCACCGGGAAATGCACGACAATTCAACCTGTCGTGCACTTTGCAGATACTCTGCATTGGGCGCGTTATGGATGTGCTTCTGAACCCTGAGCTGGAAACTGCGTTTTTCAATCCCCGAACTATCAACCTGGAGGTAATGGCCATGCTAAGCAACAACGGCAGATCGAATTCACGCTGGATCCTATGCTTGGGAATTGTTTGCGCCCTGCTGCCTGGGGCGGCAATGCCCCAGAATTACCCAAGCAAGCCCATACGCATCATCGTGCCTCTTCCACCTGGTGGAAGCAATGATCTGGTCGCACGCGTGTTTTCGGAGCGGCTGCCGGCAGCGCTGGGGCAACCAGTCATTGTTGAAAACCGCTCCGGTGGCAGCGGCAATCCGGCCACCGAGTTTGTCGCGCGCTCGGCGCCGGACGGCCATACGCTGATCCTTTCCAATACTTCCCATGTGGTCAACGCGGGTTTTTTCGCGACCCTGCCCTACGATCCCATCAAGGATTTCAGCGCCGTGACCCTGGCCTATAGCGTGTACTTCGCATTGATGGTGAACGCCAGCCTGCCAATTCACAACGCCCGCGAATTCATCGAATACGCGCGTGCCAAACCAGGTGCCCTGGCTTATGCATCCGCCGGCGTCGGCGCGCCCCATCACCTGGCCATGGAATTGCTGCAATCGATGAGCGGTGTGAAGATGTTGCACGTTCCCTACAAGGGGGCCGGCCAGTTCGTCCCCGCCCTGCTTTCCGGCGAAGTGCAGGCAGTCATAGGCGCAATCAATTCGCTCCTGCCCCACGTGAAGACCGGCAAAGTACGCCCACTGGCGATGTCGGGGGAGCGCACCACCCCGTTGCTGCCGGGGATCCCGACACTGAATGAAACCCTGCCGGGTTTCAACCTTGACAACTGGACCGGCATACTCGCGCCATCGGCGACGCCCACCGCAATCATCCAGCGGCTGAATACGGAATTCGTCAGAGCATTGCGGCTTCCGGAAACCGTCGACAGGCTCGCGCCCCTGGGCATCGAGGTGGTCGCGTCCAGTCCCCAGGTTTTTCAGGACACGCTGCGCAATTCACTGCAGAAATGGACAAAGATCATCAAGGAAGCCAATATCAAGATCGATTGAATTTGCCGGAAAGCAGACACCATGGATCAGAATTCACCGGGAATGAGGTTTCGCAGTGCAATCGCCGAAGAGCAGCCCCTGCAATGCGTAGGAACGCTCAATGCCTATGCCGCGCTGTTGGCGCAGCGCAGCGGTTATCGGGCTATTTACCTGTCCGGTGGAGGCGTCGCCGCCGGTTCCCTGGGATTGCCGGATCTCGGAATCTCCAATCTCGATGATGTTCTGACCGATGTGCGGCGGATCGCCGACGTTTGCGCCCTGCCCCTGCTGGTGGATATCGACACCGGTTTTGGCGCCTCCGCGTTCAATATTGCAAGGACCACGCGCTCGCTGATACGCGCCGGCGCCGCGGCAATGCATATCGAAGACCAGGTCGGTGCCAAGCGTTGCGGGCACCGTCCCGGAAAGGAACTGGTTTCCACGCAGGAGATGGTTGATCGCGTGAAAGCCGCCGCGGATGCGCGCACCGAAGCAGATTTTTTCATCATGGCGCGCACCGATGCGCTTGCAGTGGAGGGACTCGATGCCGCCATCGAACGAGCCTGCCGCTGCGTTGAAGCGGGGGCGGATGGCATATTCCCCGAAGCCATGACCGATTTATCCATGTACCGGAAATTCGCAGAAGCGACTGGCGTGCCGATCCTCGCGAATATTACCGAGTTTGGCGCGACCCCCCTGTACTCACTGGAGGAATTGCGCGGGGCAGGAGTGGCTATCGCCCTGTATCCCTTGTCCGCGTTTCGCGCCATGAGCAATGCCGCACTGAGTGTCTACCGCGCGATACGTGCGGACGGAACTCAAAAAAAGGTTTTGTCAGATATGCAGACGCGCGAGGAGTTGTACGACATGCTGGGCTACCACGCGTATGAGAAAAAGCTAGACGAATTGTTTTCCAGGGAAAAGGCGAAATCAAAATGAACTCCCCAATCGCCCCGAAAGCGAAAAAATCGGTGGCTCTCTCGGGGGTCACGGCCGGCAATACAGCTTTATGCACCGTTGGGCGATCCGGCAATGATCTTCATTACCGGGGATATGACATTCTTGACTTCGCAGACGGCGCGGAATTCGAGGAAATCGCCCATCTGCTGATTCATGAAAGACTGCCGGACATGGCAGAGTTGAACGCCTACAAGGCCACGCTGCGCTCATTGCGCGGCCTGCATCCGAAACTGTGCGCAGTGCTCGAATGTATTCCGGCAAGCGCGCATCCCATGGACGTACTGCGTACTGGCTGCTCGATGCTGGGCACGCTTCTGCCGGAGGATGCGCGACAGGACATTGCAGGCACCCGCATGATTGCCGACCGACTGATTGCATCCTTTGGATCGATGTTGTTGTACTGGCACCATTTTTCTCGTGATGGCCGACGCATCAATGTGGATACGGATGACGATTCGACGAGCGCCCATTTTCTGCATTTGCTGCACCAGGCGCGGCCGGCCGCTTCCCGGGTGCGCGCAATGCATACCTCTCTCAATCTGTACGCCGAGCATGAATACAACGCCTCGACCTTCGCCTGCCGCGTGGTGGCAGGAACCGGTTCGGATATTTATTCGGCCATCTGCGGCGGTATCGGCGCGTTGCGCGGACCGAAACATGGCGGTGCCAACGAGGTGGCCTTTGAAGTGCTCTCGCGCTATCGCAATCCTGATGAGGCGGAGGCGGATATTGTCAAGCGCGTGGCGGCAAAAGAAATTGTCATCGGCTTCGGCCATCCGGTCTATACCGTGGCCGATCCGCGCAATCAGGTCATCAAGGAAGTCGCCCGCCGCTTGTCTCTCGAGTCCGGGAACATGACACTTTTCGACATCGCCGAGCGCATCGAAACCGTCATGTGGCGGGAGAAAAAAATGTTTCCCAATCTGGATTGGTTCAGCGCAGTGTCCTATCACCTGATGGGCGTACCAACACTCATGTTTACCCCGTTGTTCGTGCTATCCAGGACCACAGGTTGGGCGGCGCATATCATCGAGCAGCGCATTGACGGAAAAATCATTCGTCCCGCGGCCAATTATGTCGGTCCCGAGGATCGTGCCTGGATTCCATTGGAAAACCGGAACTGAACATGTCAGCCGCCCTATCGAAGCACCGTCAGGCACCCGACAAGGTACTTGCCGATATCGCCGATTACGTGCTTTCCTATCGCGTGCGCAGCGCTCTTGCGTACGATACCGCGCGTTATTGCCTCCTGGACACCCTGGGTTGCGGTTTCGAAGCACTGGAGTACCCGGCCTGTACCAAACTGCTGGGGCCCATCGTGCAAGGCACCGTGGTTCCCAATGGCGCCAAAGTCCCGGGAACACAATTCCAACTGGATCCCGTCCAGGCGGCGTTCAACATCGGCACCATGATCCGCTGGCTGGATTTCAACGACACCTGGCTGGCAGCGGAATGGGGGCATCCTTCGGACAACCTGGGCGGCATCCTTGCCACGGCTGATTGGCTTTCACGTGTGGCCGTGGCTTCCGGAAAGGCACCGCTAACTGTAAGGAACGTGCTGACGGCGATGATCAAGGCGCACGAAATCCAGGGCTGCCTGGCGCTGGAAAACAGCTTCAACAAGGTCGGGCTGGATCATGTGGTGCTGGTCAAGGTGGCATCGACTGCGGTTGTCGCGCAGATGCTTGGCCTGGACCGGGAGGAGATCATCAACGCTGTTTCCCTGGCCTGGGTGGACGGCCAATCATTGCGCACCTATCGGCACGCGCCCAATACGGGATCGCGAAAATCCTGGGCTGCGGGCGATGCGACGGCGCGCGCGGTGCGCCTTGCCCTGATCACCAGAACCGGCGAGATGGGCTATCCGACGGTTTTGAGTGCGAAGACCTGGGGCTTCTACGACGCCTCCTTCAGGGGCGGGAAATTCAGCTTCCAGCGCCCCTACGGTAGTTATGTCATGGAGAACGTTCTCTTCAAAATATCGTTTCCCGCCGAATTTCATGCGCAAACTGCTGCGGAATGCGCCATGCAGTTGCATAAGGAGATGAAACGCCGTGGTCGCGGCGTCGGCGACATCAAAAGCGTGCGCATCCGCACCCATGAGGCCGCCATGCGCATCATCGACAAGATGGGCCCGCTGCACAACCCGGCGGACAGGGACCATTGCATCCAGTACATGAGCGCGATTCCCCTGATTTTCGGGCGCTTGACTGCTGCGGACTACGAGGACGAGGTCGCGCGCGACCCGCGGATCGATGCCCTGCGTGCAAAAATTACCTGCAGCGAGGATCCTGATTTCACACGGGATTATCACGACCCCGCAAAACGCTCGATCGCAAATGCCTTTAGTGTGGAATTTACCGACGGCACCAGCCTGAAAGAGGTGGTCTGCGAATATCCGATTGGCCACAAGCGGCGCCGCACGGAAGGCATGCCGCTGCTGATTGAGAAATTCCAGCGCAACCTGGCCCGGCGTTTTCCTGCCAGACAGCAAGCGGCGATAATGGCGATATGCGGCGATTCCCGGGCCCTGTCCGCCACGCCGGTTCACGAATTTGTGGATATGCTGGTGATTTGAACACCGTCACCTTGAGATAACACCGCGCGAGCCCAATCGGCATGGAATTCTTTAGAATGCCGGTACCCGAGCATTTTTCTTTTACAGTTTCCGGAGCTTTCCGATGAACAATTCTTTCAATACACTGCAATCTTTCAAAATACCCAAAGGCAAGACAGGAAAATTTCATTCACTGCCCGCCCTGTCGAAAAAACTGGGCGTGGACTTGTCGCGGCTCCCCGTTTCCATTCGAATCGTGCTGGAATCGGTGTTGCGCAACTGCGATGGCAAGAAAGTCACTGAGCAGCATGTACGGCAACTGGCGAACTGGAAACCTGTCGCCACCCGTACCGATGAGATTCCCTTTGTGGTGGCGCGGATAGTTCTGCAGGATCTGACAGGCATTCCTCTATTGGCTGATCTTGCCGCGATGCGCAGCGTCGCCCAGCGCATGGGAAAAAATCCCAAGGTGGTCGAACCGCTGGTGCCGGTCGATCTGGTGGTGGATCATTCGGTGCAGATCGACCATTACGGCAGCAAGAACTCCCTCGAACAGAATATGAAAATAGAATTCGAGCGCAATCAGGAACGCTACGAATTCATGAAATGGGGTATGCAGGCCTTTGACACCTTCAAGGTGGTGCCACCCGGAATCGGCATCGTGCACCAGGTAAATCTCGAGTACCTGGCCAGGGGCGTGCACCAGAAAGACGGTGTCTATTATCCGGACACCCTGGTGGGCACTGACAGCCACACCCCGATGATTAACGGTATTGGTGTCGTTGCCTGGGGTGTTGGCGGCATCGAAGCCGAGGCAGGCATGCTCGGTCAGCCCGTGTATTTCCTTACACCGGACGTGGTGGGCGTCAATTTGAAAGGTCAAATGCGCGGCGGCGTGACCGCGACCGACTTGGTGCTGACCGTCACCGAACTGTTGCGCAATGCCAAGGTGGTGGGCAAGTTTGTGGAATTTTTTGGCGCTGGCGTTGAGAACCTGTCGGTTCCGGATCGCGCAACGCTGGGCAATATGGCCCCGGAATACGGCGCCACGATAGGATTCTTTCCGGTCGACAAATCCACAGTCGAATTTCTGCGCTATACCGGGCGGACAGATGCTGAAATTAACGCATTCGAGGCCTATTTCAAGGCGCAGGGACTTTTTGGTACGCCCAAGGAAGGCGCCATCGATTACAGCCAGGTCATCGAACTGGACCTGGGCAGCGTCGTGCCGTCGCTTGCCGGACCAAAACGTCCGCAGGATCGGATCGAAATCGGTCATGTGAAGGACAACTTCACCTCGCTGTTTTCCAAACCCATGGCGCAGAACGGCTTTTCCAAGAAAGCAGAGGATCTCCCCCTGCGTTTCAAGACCCGCGACGGCATTGATATCGGCTCGGGTGACATCCTGATTGCGGCAATCACCTCCTGCACCAACACCTCAAACCCCAGTGTGCTGGTCGCAGCCGGATTGCTGGCGAAGAAGGCCGTTGAACGCGGCTTGACCGTGAAAAAGCACATCAAGACCTCCCTGGCACCCGGTTCGCGCGTCGTGACTGAGTACCTGACGCGCGCCGGCCTGCTTCCCTACCTGGAAAAGCTGGGGTTTTATCTGGCAGGTTATGGCTGCACCACCTGTATCGGAAATTCTGGTCCGCTGGCTGAAACCATCGAGGAATCGGTACTCCAGAATGACATGATCTGCGCGGCAGTCCTTTCCGGAAACCGGAATTTCGAAGCCAGGATCCATTCCAATATCCGCGCCAATTTTCTTGCGTCGCCGCCATTGGTGGTTGCCTATGCCATCGCCGGCACCATGCTGAAGGACTTGATGACTGAACCGTTGGGAAAGGGAAGCGATGGCAAGGATGTCTGGATAGGCGAGATATGGCCTAACAGCGAGGAGATTTACAGCGCGATGAAACACGCGATGGATCCCGCAATCTTTCGCAAGCTCTACAGCAATCTTGGCGATGCCACGCCGCTCTGGGGTGAGGTTGCCGCAACGCCCGGTCAGGTCTACAACTGGCCGTTATCAACCTATATCGCGGAACCGCCGTTCTTCGAGAATTTCAGCATGACGCTGGGAACCAGCGGAAATATCCAGGGTGCTCGAGCGCTCGCCGTATTCGGCGATTCCGTCACCACGGACCATATCAGCCCGGCGGGTTCCATCAAGCCGAGTTCGCCGGCAGGAATTTATCTGCTCGAGCATGATGTTTCGGTGCCGGATTTCAATACTTACGGAGCAAGGCGCGGTAATCATGAAATCATGATGCGCGGAACCTTCGCCAATGTGCGCATCAAGAATATGATGATTCCGCCGAAATCCGACGGCGCCCGGGTGGAAGGGGGAGTGACGCTGCATCAGCCCAGCGGCGAGCAGTTGCCGATCTATGATGCTGCCATGAAATACTCCATGGCAGGTGTTCCGACAATCATTTTTGGCGGCGAAGAATATGGCACCGGCTCCTCGCGCGACTGGGCGGCCAAAGGAACCCAATTGCTGGGCGTCAAGGCGGTGATTGTGCGCAGTTACGAGCGCATACACCGCTCAAATCTCGTAGGCATGGGGGTCCTGCCCCTGCAATTCATGGGCAAGGATTCGGCAGAGTCGCTGGGGATCAAGGGGAACGAGGAATTCGAGATACTGGGTCTGGAAGACCTCAAGCCCCAAAAGGACGTCACCCTCGCCATCCTGCGCAAGGACGGAACCCGGCAGGAGGTCAAACTCAAATTGCGTATCGATACGCCAATCGAAGTGGATTATTTCCACCACGGCGGCATCATGCCGTTTGTGCTTCGAGAGTTGCTGGCTGCCGCTTGAACCTGAAAGGCGGCTGAACCGCCGACGTATTACCGGTGGTTCCGGCCAGCGGGTGGAATAGCACCCCAGCCTCTCTGTTTACGGAAAAACAGGATGTGTGCAATGAAAACGGCAACTGGAATCGCCTTAGCGCTTGTGCTGCTGGCCGGTTGCGCCAGCGTGATACCAGGCAGCAGCAGGGAATCTGACGTTATTGCGCGATTCGGTCAGCCCGCCGAGCAGCGTCAGCTTGCCGATGGATCACGGATCCTGGATTATCCCCGTGCGCCTTTGGGGTTTGAAAACTGGCGCATCACCCTGGGTCCCGACGGTACCGTGCGCAACGTGGAGCAATTGCTGGACGAAATGCATTTCGCCAAACTCCAGCCTGGCATGAGCATTGACGAAGTCGGGCGGATTCTCGGAAGGTCCGCTGAAACTGCGCGCTATGCCAATCTGGCAGAACAGGTGGTGAGCTGGCGGTATATGGAATTCAGCCGCCGCATGTTCTTCAATGCCCACTTTGATGCCTTGCACCGGCTGAAGTACAGCTCCCGCACAGAGGAATTTGTTCCCGAGGTTGATGGCCATTCACCCTGAAATAGGCCGACGGTAACGGCGCGCTATTTTGACAGCGGCATGCCGAAATCCGCTCCGGGGCTGATGCCTTCGCGCCAGCGTGCCGTAACCGTCTTGATCCGCGTGTAGTAGCGCACGCCTTCCGGGCCGTGCTGGTTCATGTCGCCGAACATTGAGTTTTTCCAACCGCCAAAGGTATGGAAAGACAAGGGAACCGGAATCGGGACGTTGATCCCAACCATGCCACATTGGACCTTGTGGGCGAAATTCCGGGCCACATCGCCGTTGCGGGTGAAAATCGAAACGCCATTACCGTACTCGTGTTCATCGGGCAGCGACAGGGCTTCATCGAAATTCTGCGCGCGCACCACCGACAGAACCGGGCCGAAAATTTCCTCCTTGTAAATCTGCATGTCCCGGCGCACATGGTCAAACAGACAGCCACCCAGGAAAAATCCCTGTGGATTGTCCGGTTGGCGAAACTCGCGACCATCCACCACCAGGGAGGCACCCTCCTTCACCCCGAGATCCACGTAGCTCTTCACCTTGTCCCGATGAACCCTGGTGACCAGCGGGCCCATTTCCGAGGCGTTGTCCATGGAAGAACCGATTTTCAGAGCGCGCACCCGCGGCGCCATGGCTTCGATCAATTCATTACCAGTGCGTTCGCTGACCGGCACGGCCACGGAAATTGCCATGCAGCGCTCCCCGGCCGATCCATAGGCGGCACCCATCAGCGCTTCTGCAGCAGAATCAATATCCGCGTCAGGCATCACGATCATGTGATTCTTGGCGCCGCCCATCGATTGAACGCGCTTGCCATTGAGTGATGCGGTTGAAAATACGTATCGTGCGATCGGCGTGGAACCGACAAAACTCACCGCCTGCACCCGTGGATCGGTCAGCAGGGTGTCAACAGCTTCCTTGTCACCATTGAGGACGTTGAGGACTCCCGGGGGCGCACCGGCTTCGAGCAGCAATTCCGCCAGGCGCATTGGGCAGGATGGGTCTTTTTCGGAGGGCTTCAGGACAAAGGTATTTCCGCAGGCTATGGCCATGGGAAACATCCACATCGGCACCATGGCGGGGAAATTGAATGGCGTGATGCCGGCGCATACACCAAGCGGCTGGCGCATTGAATAGACATCCATGCCTGCCGAAACACTGTCGGAGTACTCGCCTTTCAGAAGATGGGGAATTCCGCAGGCAAATTCCACCACTTCCAGGCCGCGCTGAATCGACCCTTTGGCATCCGAGAGTACCTTACCGTGCTCGGAGGAGACCAGCACCATCAGCTCTTCCATGTTTTTTTCTATTAATTCCTTGAAACGGAACATCACCCGGGCTCGAGTCAGGGGAGAGGTTGCCGCCCATGCGGGGAAAGCCGCATGCGCATCCGCGATCGCTTTTTCGGTTTCAGCCCTGGACGCGAGCGCCACCCGCGCGGTCTGCAAGCCCAATGTCGGATTGAAAACCTCCCCGAACCGGCCGCTTTCCCCCTTGCTGTGTTTGCCGCCAATGAAATGGCCGATTTCCCTGATGCGCGGCTCCAAGCGTTCACCTGCATTCATGTTGGTTCTCTCAAATTAAGATGGCGCGCCAAGGCTCCATCGGGTCTACAAGCTAAAAAGTTCCTGTGGACGCATAGTTCTCGAAACGCGTATGTTCCCCCAGGAAGCTTAGTGGCACCATTCCAATCGGGCCATTCCGCTGCTTGGCGATGATAATTTCGGCCTTTCCGGGCTCTGCAGTTGCAGAGTTATAGACGACGTCGCGGTAAATGAAAAGTATCAGGTCGGCGTCCTGTTCAAGCGCGCCCGACTCTCTGAGGTCTGACATCACCGGGCGGCGGTCGGTTCTGGCTTCGAGCGCACGATTGAGCTGGGAAAGCGCCACGACCGGCACACTGAGCTCCTTGGCAAGTGCCTTCATGGAACGGGAAATTTCCGAGAGCTCGGTGGCGCGGTTCTCTCCTTTTCCGGAGGAACTCATGAGTTGCAGGTAATCAATCACGATCAGGCCGAGTTTGCCATATTGACGGTGCAAGCGGCGCGCACGTGCCCGCACTTCCAGCGGATTCAAGGCGGGTGTCTCGTCGATGTGGATAGGCGCATCGTGCAGCTTACCCACGGCTGTGGTCAGCCTGTGCCAATCGTCATCGGAGAGTCGGCCCGTGCGCAATTTGTGCTGGTCAAGGCGTCCCACAGAACCCAGCAGACGCATGGCCAGCTGTGTTCCGGACATTTCCATGCTGAATATCGCGACCGGCAGACCATTATCGACTGCAACGTGTTCACCGATATTAAGCGCCAGCGCTGTTTTCCCCATGCTCGGCCGGCCCGCGACAATGATAAGGTCGCCCGGTTGCATCCCGGCGGTTTTGCGGTCAAGGTCAATATAGCCGGTTGGCACGCCCGTAACCTCGGATGGGTTGTCCTGATGGTAGAGCATGTCCACGCGCTCCATCACCTGGGTCAGCAAGGGCTGGATGGGAATGAATCCCTGTCGCCCGCGTGCACCTGCTTCCGCGATTTCGAATACCCGGGACTCTGCCTCATCGAGCAGCTGGCCGATTTCCTTTCCCTGCGGGTTCAGTGCGGTATCCGATATTTCGGTGCCCACCTGAACCAGACGGCGCATGATCGCGCGTTCCCGCACGATCTCCGCGTAACGCTTGATGTTGTGCGCCGAAGGCGTGTTCTGAGCAAGGGCTCCCAGATAGGACAATCCGCCGGTGCGGTCCTTGTCATCGCTGCCTTTAAGTGATTCATCGACCGTGATGACGTCCGCGGCGCGTGATCGTTCAATCAGGCGCGATATATGCCGCCAGATGCGCCGATGATCATCCCTGTAAAAATCACTTTCACTCAAGACGTCGGCGATGCGGTCGAACGCGCTGTTGTCCAGCAAAAGACCTCCAAGCACCGATTGCTCTGCTTCGATCGAATGCGGGGGGACCCGTAAGGCAACAAGCTCGGGATCGGTTGATGCGGGCTGCAGGATTGAACTCATCGTCGGAAATTCTATCTCACCTGAATGTGAATCGATTAAAACAAAAAACCCGCTTCGCGCGGGCTCTTTTGCACGAATTACCGGCAATTACTGCTGCGTTTCGCCCAGCACCGATACCTTGATCTGCACGGAAACATCCGAATGCAGCGCGACAGTCAATTCGTGGTCCCCCACCTGCTTGAGAGGGCCCTGTGGCAGCCGGATCATGCTGCGCTCCACCTCAAACCCTTGAGTTTTCAGGGAATCAACAATATCGATACTGCTAACCGAACCGAACAGACGCCCGTCCACGCCGGCTTTCTGGCTGATTTGAATCATCAGGCCATCCAGCTTTGCACCCTTCTCCTGGGCGCTGGTAAGGGCAGCCTGCTGCGCAGCCTCCAGTTCAGCACGCTGTTTCTCGAATTTCGCGAGATTATCGGCTGTGGCACGTTTTGCCTTGCCCTGCGGAATCAGAAAATTGCGCGCGTAACCGTCTTTGACTTTGACCACATCGCCAAGTCCGCCAAGATTAATCACTTTTTCAAGAAGTATGATCTGCATGCTTGTTCCTCTCAATGCAGGTCTGTGTAGGGCATAAGCGCAAGAAACCTTGCCCGCTTGATTGCATCGGACAATTGGCGCTGATAACCGGTCTTGGTCCCCGTAATACGGGCAGGAATGATCTTTCCATTTTCGCCGATGAAATCCTTGAGGATATCGATATCCTTGTAGTCAATCCACTCGGCTTTTTCCACCGTGAAACGGCAGAATTTGCGGCGTTTGAAAAGCGCGCCCTTGGTCTTGTTGTCCTTTTTGCCACGTCCCTTGGCCCCTTTTGCATTGCGGGTCGGACCCCTTCCGTATGTTGCCATGTTGCTCTCCTAACTCTTGTTCGTCGCGACGAATTCAATTTGACTGGCATGCAGCAGAACAGCACGCCCGGTTCGATTTTTGCGGTCGAGAAAACCACGAATTTTCAATGTTGTGCCCAGCGGGGCGGCCGCCAGCAAACGCGCCTCGGATTCAAAGGCCACCGCCTCCAGTTCGCATCCCACCTCCCGTATGCCACCCGCCTCGCTTTGGCGGGAGCTATGCGCAAGGCGAAATTTGAGCATCGGAATGCCTGCCGGCGTATGCCTCAAGGCATCCGTTTCAAGCAGATTTCCCTGGAGTGTCACGAGGTTTTCCAAGCAGCCGCTACCTTATGCCTGCTGCGCAACCTGGGCGGGCTTGATGGGTTCCGCTTCCCTGGGTGCCGAAGCACTGAGGACCGATTTCGCCTTTTCCTCTTTCATCATGGGCGACGGTGTCGTCCAGGCGCGCGTCATCTTGATAATCAGGTGGCGCAATACCGCATCATTGAACTTGAACGCATGCTCTAACTCCGTCAGGGTTTCCTGGTCGCATTCAATATTCATTAGCACGTAATGGGCCTTGTGCATCTTCTGGACCGGATAGGCCATCTGGCGCCGTCCCCAGTCTTCAAGGCGATGGACTTTGCCATTTTTGGCGGTTACCGAGTTCCGGTAACGCTCAATCATGGCCGGTACCTGCTCGCTTTGGTCCGGATGGACGATAAATACTACTTCGTAATGCCGCATGCAATCTCCCCATGGATAAAGCCTCCCGATCTGCGTAACGGTGAGGCAGGGTTAAAAAAACAGCCGACCTGGAAAGTACCAGACCGGCTCGCTAACTTTTCGAATTTTATCGTATTACCTGTATCCGGGCAAATCTTATTGGCGCCGACGTATGGACTCGAAAAGGCAAATCCCGGCAGCCACAGATACATTCAGGCTCTCGACACTGCCCATCATGGGTATTTGTACCAGCAGGTCGCAGCTTTCCCTCGTCAGGCGGCGCATGCCTGCCCCTTCCGCACCGAGAACCCAGGCGACCGAGGCGGGCAGGTCCGCCTTAAAAAGGCTTGTGGTGGCGGCTGATTCCGTTCCAACCAGCCAAATGCCCCTTTCTTTCAGATCGCCCAAAGTGCGAGCAAGATTGGTCACTGGATAATAAGGCAGGGATTCGGCTGCGCCACTGGCCACTTTGGAGACCGTTGCATTGATGCCTGCCGCCCTGTCGCGCGGGACGATCACTGCGTTGGCGCCAGCCGCATCGGCAACCCGCAGGCAGGCACCCAGATTGTGTGGATCGGTGACGCCATCCAGAACCAGCAACAAAGGCGGGGACTCAAGCCGGTCCAGCATGTCCTCAAGTCCCTCCTGTTTGGCTCGCTCCACCACAAACGCCACCACACCCTGATGATTCCGCCCGCCACCCATTGCATCCAGCCGGCCTGCGGCGACCCGCAATACGCGGACGCCGCACCCCTCCGCCGTGTCCAGAAAAGACTGGGTTCGGGCATCCCGGCGGTTTTCATCCAGAAGAATCTCTGTGATGGATGCTTTATCGGCGCGGATACGACCGAGCACGGCGTGAAACCCTATCAACATCCGATTGGAGCTCACGCGGGTA